>NZ_JBSGBF010000033.1:0-78453 GCF_053601115.1 Streptomyces sp. NPDC004788 | reverse complement strand
GACCTGATGCGCCTCTTCAAGGCCCAGATGGTCGAGCGGGTCATGGCCATGGCCAACGTCCCGGACGACGTGCCGATCGAGAACAAGATGGTCACGCCTTGGTGAGGTCCTCGACCTCCTCGTCGGGCTCGCGGCCCGGCGTCGGCAGGTTGAACTTGGTGATCGCGAAGCGGAACACCACGTAGTAGATCGCTCCGAAGACCAGACCGATCGGGATGATCAGCCACGGCTTCGTCGCGAGGTTCCAGTTCAGCCCGTAGTCGATGAGGCCGGCCGAGAACGTGAAGCCCGCGTGGACGCCGAGCGCCCAGGTCACGGCCATCGAGAGCGCGGTGAGGACCGCGTGGATCGCGTACAGCAGCGGCGCGATGAACATGAACGAGAACTCGATCGGCTCGGTCACGCCGGTCACGAACGAGGTCAGGGCGAGCGAGATCATCATGCCGAGGACGGCCTTGCGGCGCTCCGGGCGGGCGGAGTGCGCGATGGCGAGCGCGGCGGCCGGCAGGCCGAACATCATGATCGGGAAGAAGCCCGACATGAAGAGTCCGGCGCTCGGGTCACCGGCGAAGAAGCGGTTCAGGTCGCCGTGCACGACCTCGCCGGAGGCGTTGGTGAAGTCGCCGATCTGGAACCACGAGACGGTGTTCACGAACTGGTGCATGCCGACCGGGATCAGCGCGCGGTTGATCAGACCGAACAGGCCCGCGCCACCGGCGCCCAGGCCGGTCATCCACTCGCCGAAGCTGGAGATGCCCTCGCCGATCGGCTCCCAGACCAGGCCGAAGAAGACGCCGACGGCGGTGCCGACGAAGGCCATGATGATCGGGACGAGCCGGCGGCCGTTGAAGAAGCCGAGCCAGTCGACGAGCTTGGTGCGGTGGAACCGCTGCCACAGCACGGCCGCGATCAGACCCATGACGATGCCGCCGAGGACACCCGGGTTGTTGTACGTCGCGGCGACGTCGACGCCCTTGTTGGCGGTCGTGTTGACGACGGCCTCGGTGACCGGGAACGCCTTCAGCACGTTGCTGTAGACCAGGAAGCCGACCAGCGCGGCGAGGGCGGTGGAGCCGTCGGCCTTCTTGGCGAAGCCGATGGCGACGCCGATGCAGAAGAGCAGCGGCAGGTTGTCGAAGACCGCGCCACCGGCGGTGGCGAAGACGGAGGCGACCTTGCCCCACCCGAGGCCGTCGGCACCGAACACGTCGGGCTGGCCGAGACGGAGCAAGATACCCGCGGCCGGCAGCACGGCGATCGGCAGCTGCAGGCTGCGACCGACCTTCTGCAGGCCCTGGAACAGGCCGGATCCGCGCTTCTTCGCGGGAGCGGCGGCCTGGGCGGTGGCCGTACTCATCAACTTCCTCCAGTAGGCAAGGCGCCGCCAGAGGACAGTGAAAAGGGGGTGACGGCGGCGTCTCGTGGAACGCGGTGGTCTGGACCGCGTGGTCTACACCATTAACTGGTGTAGACCTGTTGTAGCACGTGTGACTTAGATAAGGAACCTGTGAATTCTGTGCACTGAGCCATAGCCGGTCACGGGACGACAAAAGGCCCCCGGACCATGAGGTCCGAGGGCCCGCGCGAGCAGGGCTTACGCCTTGTCCTGCGCCTTGTCCCGCCTTGCTCTACGCCTTGGTGACGTCCCGCTCGATCTCCTCCGCCAGCTCCTCCGGCTCGCGGCCCGGCGTCGGGAGGTTGAACTTGATGATCGCGATCCGGAAGATCGCGTAGTAGACGACGGCGAAGCACAGGCCGATCGGGATGATCAGCCACGGCTTGGTCGCGAGTCCCCAGTTGATCACGTAGTCGATCAGGCCGGCCGAGAAGCTGAAGCCGTCGTGCACGCCGAGACCCCAGGTCACCGCCATCGACACACCGGTCAGGAGTGCGTGGATCGCGTAGAGCGCCGGCGCGATGAAGAGGAACGAGTACTCGATCGGCTCCGTGATGCCGGTGACGAACGAGGTCAGGGCGACCGACAGCATCATGCCGCCGACCTCCTTGCGCCGGTGCGGCTTGGCGCAGTGCGTGATGGCGAGGGCGGCGGCCGGCAGCGCGAACATCATGATCGGGAAGAAGCCGGAGAGGAACTGCCCGGCGTTCGGGTCGCCCGCCAGGAACATGGTGATGTCGCCGTGCACCACCGTGCCGTCCGGCTTGGTGTACGAGCCGAACTGGAACCAGATCGGCACGTTCAGGAACTGGTGCAGGCCGATCACGAGCAGCGCGCGGTTCGCGATGCCGAAGATCCCCGAGCCCCAGGCCCCGAGCCCGACCAGCCAGTCGCTGAAGTTCTCCAGGCCGTCGCCGATCGGCGGCCAGATCCACAGGCAGAGCGCGGCGAAGAGGATGCCGACGAAGGCCATGATGATCGGCACGAGCCGGCGCCCGTTGAAGAAGCCCAGCCAGTCGACCAGCTTCACCCGGTGGTAGCGCTGCCAGAAGAAGGCGGCGAGCAGGCCCATGATGATGCCGCCGAAGACGCCCGGGTTCTGGTACGTGTACCCGGCGAAGGTGTCGTTCGGGCCGAGGCAGCCGCCGCCGATGTCCCTCGTACCCGCCGGGCAGGCCTTCGGGAAGGCGTGCAGCACGCCCCGGTAGACGAGGAAGCCGGCCACCGCCGCGAGGGCCGTCGAGCCGTCCGCCTTCTTCGCCATGCCGATGGCGACGCCGATGCAGAAGAGCAGCGGCAGGCCGAGGTCCGAGTCGAGCAGCGCGCCGCCGGCTCCCGCCATCACCTTGGCGACGTTGTCCCAGCCCAGGCCCTCGGAGCCGAAGACGTCCGGCTGGCCGAGCCGGCCGATGATGCCGGCCGCCGGGAGCACCGCGATGGGCAGCTGGAGGCTGCGGCCCATCTTCTGCAGCCCCTGGAAGAAGCCGCCCCACGACACCTTCCTCTGCCGCGCGGCCGGCGCGCTGTCGCTACCCATCGGCGTCCTCCCTCGGCGCTGCGGTTGCATACTGGTGTAGACCAGTTGCGGTAGGCTCCGGAGGTGCCAGAGGGCAGGCCGCCGGTGATCGTCATCATTCGGCAGAACGGCGGTATGCGCTCGCGAGGTTGGGCCAACCGTGGGTTACCGTGACAAAGCGAACCACCGGTGCGCAGAACGGACAGGGAGAAGCACATGGCCAGCAAGGCTGAGAAGATCGTCGCCGGCCTCGGCGGCATCGAGAACATCGAAGAGGTCGAGGGCTGCATCACCCGCCTCCGCACCGAGGTCGTCGACCCGTCCAAGGTCGACGACGCCGCGCTCAAGGCCGCCGGCGCCCACGGCGTCGTGAAGATGGGCACCGCCATCCAGGTCGTCATCGGCACCGACGCGGACCCGATCGCCGCCGACATCGAAGACATGATGTGACAGACCCTGATCAGTCTTGATCCGAGCAGCTGACACCAGCTGCCGAAGGGCCCGTTCCGGCAGGGGGACGGGCCCTTCGCTCATGCGGCTACGCTCGTCGTATGTCTCGCATCGACGGCCGTACCCCCGAACAGCTCCGCCCCGTCACCATCGAACGCGGCTGGAGCAAGCACGCCGAGGGCTCCGTCCTCATCTCCTTCGGCGACACCAAGGTCTTCTGCACCGCCTCCGTCACCGAAGGCGTGCCGCGCTGGCGCAAGGGCAGCGGGGAGGGCTGGGTCACCGGCGAGTACTCCATGCTCCCGCGCTCCACCAACACCCGCGGCGACCGCGAATCCGTCCGCGGCAAGATCGGCGGCCGCACCCACGAGATCTCCCGCCTCATCGGCCGCTCGCTGCGCGCCGTCATCGACTACAAGGCGCTCGGCGAGAACACCATCGTCCTCGACTGCGACGTCCTCCAGGCCGACGGCGGCACCCGCACCGCCGCCATCACCGGCGCGTACGTGGCCCTCGCCGACGCCGTCGCCTGGGCCCAGAACAAGAAGCTCGTCCGCGCCGGCCGCAAGCCCCTCACCGGCACCGTCGCCGCCGTCTCCGTCGGCATCGTCGACGGCACCCCGCTCCTCGACCTCTGCTACGAGGAGGACGTCCGCGCCGACACCGACATGAACGTCGTCTGCACCGGCGACGGCCGCTTCGTCGAGGTCCAGGGCACCGCCGAGGCCGAGCCCTTCGACCGCAAGGAGCTCAACGCCCTCCTCGACCTGGCGTCCGGCGGCTGCGCCGAACTCGCCGAGATCCAGCGCCAGGCGCTCGAAGGAACTCTGTAGCACCGCGGCGCGTCTGCACTGATACGGGCGCACGGGCCGAACCGTGCGCCCCGTCCACACCCCGGGGGGACCTGTTCACATGAAGCGCCGCCGCACCCTTGCCCTCGCCGTCTCCACGGCAGCCGCACTCGGCACGCTCGTCGGCTGCGGCGCGCTCGACAAGGCGATGGACTGCGTCAACACCGCCGACGCCATAGCGACTTCCGTCAGCAATCTCCAGCAGGCCGTCAGCAACGCCTCCAACGACCCGACCCAGATCGACGAGGCCCTGAACAGCATCGACACCGAGCTGGGCAAGATCAAGAACACGACGGACAACGCCGACCTCGCCAAGGCCGTCGACGACCTGGACAAGGGCGTCGACTCGGTCCGCACCGCAGTCAAGAACGGCGACACGACCCCCGACCTCACGCCGATCACGTCCGCGGCCACCGAGATCGGCAAGGTCTGCACCCCGTAGATACTGGGTGCCATGACCCGTCTGATCCTCGCCACCCGCAACGCGGGCAAGATCACCGAACTCCACGCGATCCTCGCCGACGCCGGCCTCGACCTCGAACTCGTCGGCGCGGACGCGTACCCCGAGGTCCCCGACGTCAAGGAAACCGGCGTCACCTTCGCCGAGAACGCCCTCCTCAAGGCCCACGCCCTCGCCCAGGCCACCGGCCTCCCGGCCGTCGCCGACGACTCCGGCCTCTGCGTCGACGTCCTGAACGGCGCCCCCGGGATCTTCTCCGCCCGCTGGTCCGGCGCCCACGGCGACGACAAGGCCAACCTCGACCTGCTCCTGGCCCAGCTCGCCGACATCGACGACGCGCACCGGGGCGCCCACTTCGCCTGCGCGGCCGCGCTCGCCCTCCCGGACGGCACGGAGCGGGTCGTCGAGGGCCGCCTCCTCGGCACCCTCCGCCACGAGCCGGTCGGCACGAACGGCTTCGGCTACGACCCGATCCTGCAGCCGGAGGGGTACGAGGTGACGTGCGCGCAGCTGACCCCGGAGCAGAAGAACGCGATCAGCCACCGGGGGAAGGCGTTCAGGGCGCTGGTGCCCGTCGTGCGGGAACTGCTGTCGTAAGGCTTCGTCAGGCTGCCGTACCTGTGCTGCCGTACGTTGTTCCGAGTGCGGCCGGGGGGACTCGAACCCCCACGGGTGTTAACCCACTGGGACCTAAACCCAGCGTGACTGCCAATTCCACCACGGCCGCTCGCTGCCCGGTCATGCTACTGGCCGGGCGGCCCCGCTCACAGACCCGGGATCAGATCCCGAGGTCCTTGATGATCTTGGCGACGTGGCCGGTCGCCTTGACGTTGTAGAGGGCGCGCTCGACCTTGCCCTCCTCGTCGACGACGACGGTCGAGCGGATCACGCCCGTCACCACCTTGCCGTAGAGCTTCTTCTCGCCGAAGGCGCCGTACGCCTCCAGGACCTTCTTCTCCGGGTCGCCGACCAGGGTGACCCGGAGGTTCTCCTTCTCGCGGAACTTCGCGAGCTTCTCCGGCTTGTCGGGGGAGACGCCGATGACGTCGTAGCCCGCGCCGGCCAGCAGGTCGAGGTTGTCGGTGAAGTCGCACGCCTGCTTGGTGCAGCCCGGGGTGAGGGCGGCGGGGTAGAAGTAGACGATGACCTTGCGGCCCTTGTGGTCCGCGAGGGAGACGTCGTTGCCGTCCGCGTCGGGCAGGGTGAAGGCGGGGGCGGTGTCGCCGGGCTGCAGTCGCTCGCTCATGGCTGGCTCTCCTCGGGAAGTTCACGTACGCGATCCGAGCCTAACGGGGGTCGGGGACGACCGGCGGGCGGCCGAGCTGACAGACTGTTCACCAGCGGCCGGAAACGACCGGAGTGCAGACCGTAAGACCGGGTCACCGGAACAGCCGGAACACCCGACCACACGACTACGACGGAGGCAGCGCGGTGTCGGACGTCAGGACCCCTGCGGAGATCGAGGCGGACATCGTCCGCCGGCGCGAGCAGCTCGCCGTCACGCTCGACGAGATCGGCGTTCGGCTGCACCCGAAGACGATCGTCGGCGACGCCAAGGCCAAGGTCGCGGCGAACATCGACCACACCGTGGGGCGCGCCTTCGTCTCCGTGAACCGGGTCGTCTCGGACGTGAAGGCCCGCTTCACCGACGAGGAGGGCGCGCCGCGCCTGGAGCGCGTGGTGCCGGTGGCGCTCGTCGCCGTCGCCGTCATCGGGCTCATCGCGACCTCCCGCAAGCGCAAGGGCTGAGACGGGCGGGCAGGGCGGAGCAGGTAGGTTCGGACCGTGAGCGAGAACACCCACGACAAGCTGCCCATCCGGATGCTGCACGACCGCGTCCTGGTCCGGACCGACACCCCCGAGGGCGAGCGGCGCTCCGGCGGCGGCATCCTGATCCCCGCGACGGCCGCGGTCGGCCGCCGGCTGGCCTGGGCCGAGGTCGTCGCGGTCGGGCAGAACGTCCGCACCGTCGAGATCGGCGACCGGGTCCTGTACGACCCCGAGGACCGCGCCGAGGTCGAGGTGCGGGGCACGGCGTACGTCCTGATGCGCGAGCGTGATCTGCACGCGGTCGCCGCGGACCGCTTCCTGGGCGCCTCCGACTCGACCGGCCTGTACCTGTAGCGAGCAGAACGTGGAGGGCCTGGTGACAGTGGTCACCAGGCCCTTCACCTGTGTCTTTGCCCGCTCTTTGCTAGCCTGGAGGGACCCCGACGAGACGCGCCGTACCGGGTTCACGACAAGACGACGCACCCCTGTTGATCGCTCTGATCCGTCTCGCGGAGGTTCGTCGTCATGGCCTGGGTTCTGCTCGTTCTCGCCGGTGTGCTCGAAGTCGGCTGGTCCATCGGCATGAAGTACACCGAGGGCTTCACCCGTCCGTGGCCCAGCGTCCTCACCGTCGCCGGGATCGTCGCCTCGATGGCGCTCCTGGCCCAGGCCACCAAGACCCTGCCCATCGGCACCGCCTACGGCGTCTGGGTCGGCATCGGCGCGGCCGGTGCGGCGGTGCTCGGCATGGTCGTGCTCGGCGAGCCGGCGACCGCCGCCCGGATCTTCTTCGTGTGCCTGCTGCTCGTGGCCGTCGTCGGACTCAAGGCGACGTCCGGCCACTGACGGAAGCCGGAGCGGGTGCGGGGGCCGGCGCGGAAGGCGGTGCGGGTACGGGCGCGGGCGCGTCCGGTGCCGGCGGACGCACCGCCTCCCGGAGCGGCTCCTGCCGGGCGGGCGCCGACGGGTTCCACTCGCGTGCCCCGTCCCGTACCCCCGCCCGGGGAGCCGTACCGCCCGCGCCGTTCGCCCCGCGACCGCGCTGCGGCCCCTCGTAACCTCCGCCCGGCCCGTCGGGCCCGTACGGGAGGTCCGGCGCCGGCGGTTCCTCCGCGCCCGCCATCAGCCGCAGGTCGAAGTCCTTCGCCGGCACCCCGGCCAGCGCGTCGCGCGTGAACTGCGCCCAGATCTCGGCGGGCGCCCCGCCGCCGTTGACGCGGGTCTGGCCGAGCGCCCCGTACAGCGGCAACTGCCGGCCCGTCTGCGGGTCCTGGCCCATCATCGCCACGACGGTGGCCAGCTCGGGCGTGTAGCCGGCGAACCAGGCGGCCTTGTCGTCCTCCGCGGTGCCGGTCTTGCCCGCCGCGGGCCGCCCGGCGGAGAGGGCGGTGGTGCCGCTGCCGCCCTGGACGACGCCGCGCAGCACGGCGGTGGTGGTGTCGGCGGCCTCGCGGTCGACGGCCTGGACGCCCTGCGCTCCCTGAGCGGAGGGGAGTTCGAGCTCCTCGCCGTCCCGGGAGACCTTGTCGACGAGCGTGTACGTGTCGTGCCGGCCGTGGTTCGCGAGCGTCGCGTACGCCTGTGTGAGGTCCAGGACGCTGGCGGTGGCCGGGCCGAGCGCGATGGACGGGGAGGCGTTGAGGTCGGGCGTGCGGGGCGGCAGACCGAGGGCGACGGCGGTCTGCCGGACCCGGGCCGGGCCGACGTCGACGGCCATCTGGGCGTACACGGCGTTCACCGACTGGTCGGTGGCCGTGCGGACGGTGATCTCGCCGTAGTTGATGTCGTCCTCGTTGGCCGGGTCGTAGGCGGCGCCGGTCCAGCCCTGCACCGGGCGCCGGTTGTCGCCGTCGTACACGGTGTTGGGGGTGATCCGCTCGCCCTCCTGGGTCTGCGCGCCGTGCTGGAACGCGGCGGCGAGCACGAAGGGCTTGAAGGTGGAGCCGACCTGGTAGTCGCGCCGGGTGGCGTTGTTGACGTACTGCCGGGTGTAGTCGACGCCGCCGTAGAGGGCGACGACCCGCCCGCTCGCCGGGTCGATCGAGGCACCCCCGACCCGTACCCACTTGTCGGCGGGGTGGCGCTCCGGGTCGAGCTTCGACGTCACGCGGTCCTCGACGGCCTTGACGAGGGCCTCCTGCTTGTCCGGCTCCAGGGTGGTGGTGATGCGGAAGCCGCCGGCGGCCAGGGTCTTGTCGTCGATGATGCCGTGCTCGGTGAGGTACTGCTCGACGGCCTGGACGAGGTAGCCGCGCTGTCCGGAGAGCCCGGCGGAGGGGCGCAGCGGGTGCGGGGTCGGGAAGACGGCGGCGGCGCGGTCCGCGCGGCCGAGCCAGCCCTCCTTGACCATGCCGTCGAGGACGTAGCGCCAGCGGGCGAGGGCCCGGTCGCGGTTCTCGGGGTGGCTGGCGACGTCGTAGGCGTTGGGCGCGTTGAGGAGGGAGGCGAGGTACGCGCCCTCGGCGGTGTCGAGGTCCTTGGCGTCCTTGCCGTAGTAGGCGCGGGCGGCGGCCTGGATGCCGTACGCGTTGCGGCCGAAGTAACTGGTGTTCAGATACCCCTCCAGGATCTCGGCCTTGGACTTCTCGCGGCCGAGCCTGAGCGCGATGAAGAACTCCTTGGCCTTGCGGGTGAGGGTCTGTTCCTGGCCCAGGTAGTAGTTCTTGACGTACTGCTGGGTGATCGTGGAGCCGGACTGGCGGCCCTTGCCGGTGAGGGTGTTCCAGGTGGCGCGGAGCATGGCGCGCGGGTCGACGGCCGGCGAGGTGTGGAAGTCCCGGTCCTCGGCGGCGAGCACGGCGCGCTGCACGGGGAGCGGGACGCGCGCGAGGCTCACGTTCTCGCGGTCGACCTCGCCGGCGCGGGCGATCTGGGAGCCGTCGCGGTAGAGGAACAGGTTGGACTGGGCGACCGCGGTGGCGTTGGCGGCCGGGATGTCCACGAGGAGGTAGCCGGCGACGAGGCCGCCGAGGAGGAGTACGGCGCCGAGGACGGCGAGGCCGAGGAGGCGCTTGAGGATCCGCAGGAGGCGGCGGGGGCGCCGTCCGGGCGGGCGGGGCGCGGGGACGGTGGGGTCCCGGGGCTCCCAGGCCGCGGGCTCGGGCGGCAGGACCTCGCTCGTACCGGAGCTCCTGCCGGATGAGCTTGTACCGGATGAAGGGGACATAGCACCCCATCTTGCATGTATCGGACGGGAAAACCGGTCGCGGCGACACGGGAAATCCCTCCAAGGCGGAGGTATCGGGGGGAACTCCGCGTGCGGCGGAGGAGTCAGTCATGTAGGGAGGTGAGGTGATGGTCAGCTTCACGTACACGGCGGCGGACGAGGAGAAGAGCAGGGGCGTCCGCCGGATGAAGGCGATGGCGACGGGCCTGCTGGCGCTGGTGGCGGCGGTCTACGCCCTGGCGACCTGGGCGAAGTCGTCCGGAGCCGGCGGCTGGGCGGGCTATGTCGCGGCGGCGGCCGAGGCCGGCATGGTCGGCGCGCTGGCCGACTGGTTCGCGGTGACGGCCCTGTTCCGGCGCCCGCTGGGCCTGCCGATCCCGCACACCGCGATCATCCCGACGAAGAAGGACCAGCTGGGCGCCTCGCTCGGCGCCTTCGTCGGCGAGAACTTCCTCTCCGCCGACGTCGTGCGCGGCCGGCTGCGCGGCTTCGCCATCGCCCGCCGCCTCGGCGCCTGGCTCGCGGACCCGGAGCACGCGGACCGGGTGACGTCGGAACTCGCGGTGGCGCTGCGGGGCGCCCTGACGGTGCTGCGCGACTCCGACGTCCAGGCGGTCGTCGGCGAGGCGATCTCCCGGCGGGCGGAGGCGGCCGAGATCGCCCCGGGCCTGGGCAAGACCCTGGAACGCATGGTCGCCGAGGGCGCCCACCACCGCGCGGTCGACCTCGTCTGCGTCCGCGCCCACGACTGGCTGATCACCCATGCCGACTCGGTGATGGACGCGGTCCAGGGCGGCGCACCGGGCTGGACCCCGCGCTTCGTCGACCGCAAGGTCGGCGAACGCGTCTACCGCGAGCTCCTCCGCTTCGTGACCGAGATGCGCGACATGCCGTCCCACCCGGCCCGCGGCGCCATCGACCGCTTCCTGCGGGACTTCGCCGCCGACCTCCAGTCCGACACGGACACCCGCGCGCGCGTCGAGCGCCTGAAGTCCGACATCCTGGCCCGCCCGGAGGTCCAGGACATCATCGCCTCCGCCTGGTCCTCCGTCCGCGACCTCCTCCTCGCCGCCGCGGACGACCCCCGGAGCCAACTCCGCCGCCGCGCCCGCGCCTCCCTCGTCTCCCTCGGCACCCGCCTCTCCACCGACACCCGCCTCCAGGCCAAGGTCGAAGGCTGGGCGGAAGACGCGGCGGCCTACGTCGTCACCACCTACCGCACCGAGATCACCTCCCTGATCACCGACACGGTCGCCGGCTGGGACGCCACCCAGACCTCGAAGAAGATCGAGGCCAACATCGGACGGGACCTTCAGTTCATCAGGATCAACGGCACGGTGGTGGGAGCGCTGGCGGGGTTGCTGATCTACACGGTGAGCCACGTGCTGGGCGGGTGAGGCGGTACGCGTCGGGGCGCGAGGCTCAAGCCCGACGCGGCGCCCGTCAGCGCGCCGTGCGGGTGACGGCGTAGGCGGCGCCCGTCAGCGCGCCGTGCGCGTCACGGCGTAGGCGGCGCCGGCCATGGCCCCGGCCACGGAGAACACCGCGGGCCACGCCCCGATCTTCTTGGCGAGCGGGTGCGACCCGGCGAACGCGGCCACGTAGGCCCCGGTCAGCCCGGCCGCCGCCTTCGCCCCCGCGGCCTGCTGCCACTCCCGCGCCGCCACCCCACCGGCCACGGCCAGCACGACCCCGCCCAGCGGCCGCTTCTTGGTCCAGCGGGCGACGGCGTATCCACCGACGAGCCCGGCGGCGGCGATGGCGGGGGAGAGATTGCGGGTGCCGGGCATGGCAACGGTCCTTTCATACGACAACGGTCTGGGACCGAGCCTAACGAGCGGCAGCCCTGGCTCGCTCGAACAGGCCAGTTCAGGGCGCCGTTACGGGAAGACGTGGTCGGCTGTTGTGCGGCGCGGTGCGGTGCCCGTACCGGTGGCGGGGCTCGAACAGTCCGTACGGCTCGTACTCCCGGATCTCGCTGTGCGCGACCCAAGCCGGCTCGGCCGGTACCTCGGTGTTCGCGACGTGGGCGGTACCCGCCCAACACCTCGCAGGCCGTATACGGCATCAGCAGCCCGTCTTCGGGTGAACACGCTCGCCGAGCAGCTTCACAGCCGCGACAAGCTATCCGGTCTTCTCCTGGGCCTCCCGCGCAACAGCCTCTTGACGAGTCTCGCCAGGTTCGACCTTGCCAGCTGGAAAGGCCATGACAGCGGACCTTCGCTGATACGACGCGCCGTCAGTACATGCTCGATCTTGTCCTTCGGTTCGACAAGGTACGGCCCCCAGCCCCCGCGTCAGCGATGTGACGCCCGGCGCCCTGCTCAGCGATCACGTGCACCGAAGCACTGGTCTCAGGGAGAACGACGGCGTCCCTGCGGTCGTGAACCCGACGATCCGGATGGGCGGCCCGACGCCGTCGTCGCCGAGCCGCCCACCAAATGGTGCCGGTGTCGTCCGCCCCAGAGGCGAGAGTCAGGCCTGCGCGGGCGAGAAGAAACCGAGTCCTGGATCTTCCGGTGTGCCGATCAGCAGTGCACGGTCGAGCAGGATGTTGTTGTACTCGCAGCTCGTCTCGGGCAGCATCGCGCAGGCGTGGCATGCCGCGAGGTTGGCACCGCCCGCGCCGGAGGAACGGGACTCGATGCAGAGAGGGTCCGCGGAACACCAGTGGGCGCGCCGCAGCGCCGAGCTGAGCGCCCCGGCGAGCCGAACGGGCTCACCCTGGGCGACCACGCCTCCCAGACTGCCGGCGGAATCGCTGGTCGCCGTGTAGACGAGAAGGCCTGCCATGTGAGGATCGGCGTAGAGGCGTTCACGCAGCGCCCCGGCCGGGTAGCCGGCCTCCAGGCTCCACTCGTTGATCAACACGTGCGCCAGAGTGTGCAGCAGCACCATGCGGGGTGTGGCGGGAGAGGCGGGAACCTCGGCGGGCTCGGCGGCTCGCTCTCTCAGCAGCCGGTCGTGGTTGTCGCGCATGCGCTTCACCCGGCGGGCCACCGCGTCCTGTTCGGCCCAGGCGTCCAGGCGGTGCTCGTCGAGGCGTACGAAGACGCCTTCGCCGTGTACCTCCATCGCCGGAAGCCAGTCCGTCGGTGACAGCGACAGGGCGGCCTCATGTCCCTCGGAACTCGTCTCCGGGTCCGCGAGACGCGTGAACGCCTTGAGCGCTCGCACCTCGCGCAGGCGCTTCACCAGCATCGTCCGCTCGACACCGAAGGGGGAGAGGACCGAGGCGTCGGAGACGGGCGGCTCGCAGACGAACTGCTCCTCCCGCCCCTTGTCCCGCAGAGCGTTGCCGGCCGACAGCTGTTCGTACTCCTGTCGGCGCAACGACTGATGACTGTCTCCGGTGACGCTCTCCGGGGTCGGATCCTCCTCCTGCTCGGCCGCCAACAGGTCCATGACGGCATCGACCGAGACCGAGTCGTCGCCGCGGAACGCCCCCTTGAGGTAGATCTCGATCTCCATGTGCGAGGAGAAGCTGCGCAGGTCCTCCCAGTGCTCCGTGAGCTTGTCGGCGAGACCGTTGCTCCACGGAGGGATGGACAGGGCGGACTTCAGCACCGGCTGCCATACCGCCGACGAACCACGCTGCAGGGTACGGGGCGCCTTCGAGCAGAACTCCGCGGGAGCGCCTTCGAGCCAGGGGCGCCTGCCCTCGCAACGGACCTTGAGTTCTCCCAGCGCGGAGCGGCGGAATGCACCTTCCATGGAGACCTCGGGCACACCGCAGGTGCACGAGACGACGATGGAGCGCAGCGAGGCGCTTCGACCGGAGAAACGCAGGCTCATCTTTCCGCCGCAGTGTCCGGTCGTTCCTTCCTCACGATTGCCGCGGTGCAACCACTTCCAGTAGGGGAAGTCGTCGAGGTGCCCGTCCTCGCACGCCACGATGAATCGGGACGGCACGAGCGGTTCCTCGTCGCATGTCGTGCAGACGTTCTTGCCCGGAGGGGGATTGAAGCCCCGGATGTGCTGCAGGGATCTGCACTGCGGACACGAGTGCCACAGGGGGAAGCGCCTGACCCGCACACCGTCCTTGCTCTCGTCGCCGGAAGCCGGCGGCTGCCGGAAGTGGCGCACCCCCAGGACCCGGGCCAGTCGATGCTCGTGGAGGATCGGTGCCTCGTCGAGATGCCAGCTCTGATGGGCATTGTCGATGCCGGAGACGATGAAGGACTCGTTGTCGACGGCGATCAGCGACCCGACGCCATACGTGGTGATCATCTGTGCCCGGCGGACGGACCCGCGGCGGGGCAGGTCGAGACGGGGAGTTGCCGGGCTGCCGTCGGTGCCACGACGGCGCCGCTCGCGGGGCGGTGTCATCGGGAAGCCTCCATGAAGAGTGCGGACTCGGCGTCGACGTCGCGCAGGCTCCACAGGGTGGACCAGGCGTCGGCGCCCTCAGATTCGTCGTCGAACGGTCGGAGCAGAGCAGGGGTGGCATTGCCGCGACGAGGCTCGTACAGAAGTCCACCGTGCGCCGCGGCCTTCTGCTGCCACCAGTCGACGAACTCGTCGAACGCGTCCGAGGTGTCCTGCAGTTCCTCGGGTGCGATCTGGTGGACGCGACTTGTGAGCAGCGGCTTGATCTCGGAGCGCAGGCGGTCCACGTACGTGTCGATCCGGCCGGCGTCGGTGTTCTCGCGGGCCTCCGGGATGAGGATGCGGGCCAGGGCCACGACCACGGCGTGCAGACCGCGGTCACGCGCTCGTGCCGAGAACGGCGTGACCGACGTCGACTCGACCTCACGGTAGAGCGCCGAGTGGAAGTGGAGGAAGTTCTCGTAGTGCGAACGGTCGCGAGAGCGGGACGAGTTGAGCATTACGGCCACCAGGCCGGGGTGGGCGCGGCCCACGCGACTGGTCGCCTGGATGTACTCGGCCGTGGTCTGGGGCTGGCCCATCACCGCCATCAGACCGAGGCGGTTGACGTCGACGCCGACGGCGATCATGTTGGTCGCCAGGAGGACGTCACGGACGTCGGGATCCGGGTAGCTCTTCTCGATCTCCTTGAGTCGGGCGGGGATCAGGCTCGCGTCGACCCGGCTCGTCAGCTCCGAGTAGCGGTTGGAGACCCGCACGTCGGTTCCGTCGCGGTCGGCGAGGAGTCGCAGATAGTCCTCGACGTCGTCGTTCACCTGAAGTTCGGCGGCGGACAACAGGCGCAGGCTGTTGAAGTAGCCGACCAACGTCCAGTAGGCGTCCCGGACCTCGTCGCTCGTCCCAGCGCGCATGGCCTGGTGGAGAAGAGCCGCGTAGGTGCGGATCAGCAGCGTCGACTGACTGGTGCCGGGAGCGAGCAGACCGACATAGCGCCGGCTGGCCTTGCTCCTGCGGTCGGTCTCGACGGCGAACCAGGAGTCCCGGGCGTCGAGGCCGGCCGGCGGGAACTGGTGCACGTCCCGATCGAAGAGGTTCCGCCCCTGATCCGCCGCGCGACGGATGGTCGCCGTGGAGGCGATCACCTTCGGCTCGTCGGCGAGGGCATCGACGGCCGTCTCGTACAGACCGGTCAGTGTGCCGAGGGGGCCCGAGATGAGGTGGAGCTCGTCCTGGACGATCAGCTCGGGAGGCGGGGTCTTGTCGCCGGGGCGGTCCCTGTTGAACAGCGCAGCCGTCTTCTCGCGCCACGGCATGGAGGCGAACTTGTCGACCGTGGCGATGACCAGGGTGGGGCGGGCCTTGTAAACGGTCTCGTCCACCAGGTGGACCGGCAGCCCGGAGGCGAACTCGCAGTCGGGGCCGGGGCAGCGCACATCCATGCGGACGGCGTCCTTGTCCACCGAGTAGTGGTGGGCATCCAGCACGGTTCCGCACCACGGGCAGGCGTGGAGCTGCACCGGGTTCTCCTTCTGCAGACTCTGCCCACGCCGAAGCTTGTCCAGCTGCGTGTCGGCCGCGTCCAGGTCGTTCGGCGTGGCTGACTTCCCCACCCACATGCCGATCGAGACGGTCTCGTCGCCCAGACGGCCGGGATCCGCCGCGCGCATCCGCTCCATCGCGCAGATGAGGATCGTGGCACGCTCGAACTGCTGGAGGGTGAGCAGGCGCAGGGTGTACCGCATCAGCACGGTGACGCCTGCGCCGTCGCCCCCGCGACGCAGCCGGCGGAGGAACGTGGTGAACGCGATCAGCCCGAGGTAGGCCTCGGTCTTGCCGCCGCCGGTGGGGAACCACAGCAGGTCCGAGATCCGGCGGTCGGGGTGGTCGGGGTCGTCGATGCCCCGCAGGCACAGCAGCATGAACGCGATCTGGAACGGGTACCAGCGCTGGGCCGACCGCTCGGGCTCGCCCTGGCGGCCCCCCTTCACCCAGGCGCTCCGGGCGCGCTGCTCGGCCATGGCCCGGTTGGCGAGCCTGAACGCCTCCATGACATCCGGCTTGGTCGCCAGCAGGCCGATGCCCCCGCGGATCCGTCCGAGGGCCTCGCGACAGGCTTCGAGTCTTTCCCGCGCGGCGTCCTCGTACGGGGTGCCGGTAAGAGCAGTGGCCTCCACAGTCTTGGCCTCGATCCACTGCTCATAGCCGTCGGCCAGTCCGTGCAGCGTTTCGAGGACCTTGGCGTCGGAGCGCTCGGCGAGACCGAGCATGTCGAGCGCCGAGCTGTCGATCTCCGGGTTGGAGTCGGTGAGCAGCACCTCGTGCGTGGGCACGAACTCGGAACGGATCTCGTCGATCGCGGCGCGCACGACGTCGATCAGACCGACTGCGGGCGGCGTCCAGTCCCAGTGGGCGCAGCAGCCGTGGCCCGTGGCGAAGGTGGGGGCATGACGATGGAGCAGGCGGCTGGTGGCCGTCTCGGAGTCGACGGCGGTCAGTGCGGCGGGGCGCTCGACAAAGGCGGACGCTCCGTTGGCGGCCCGCACCCTCAGGCTCGGCTGGAAGAGGGCGAAGGCGTCCTGGAGTTCCTTCTCACCCACGACCTGGGCGTTGATCAGGGTGACGGTGACGGTGACAGTGCCGGAGCGGGAAGTGATCGGCCGTACGAGGACGTGCAGCTGTACCTCGCCGGGCACGAGGTCCTCCATCACGGCCCCGGGGCGTGTGATGTCGATCGTCTTCTCCGGAAGCTCCAGCTCCCGCCGCCGCCAATGCTCGCGCTGGTCGCTCGTGGTCCTGGCCTCCGCCCGCCGAGCGGACAGCGGACGTCCCTCCGCGTCGACGGGGTCGTAGACGGCGGCTCGTGCGCGGATCACGATCTCGGAGGAGGTCTCGGGGGCGACGGCGAAGGTGAGACCCATCGTCGAAGGGCGACGGTCGCCCGACGTCGGCGGGTCGACAGACATGTCGGTGTCGTCGGGGCGGTTGCTGCCGAGCAGTGGGGACTCGTCCAGGCCTTCCTCCTCGGCGATGTCCTCCAGCTGTTCCCCCCGTGCCTCGCGGCCGGCGGCGCGGGGGAACAGCACGCCGATCGGGTAGCGGGTGATCGGGGCGTCCTGGGTGAGGGTCTCGTCCGGGGAGTCCCCGGCCTCGACGTCCGGCCCGAGGAGCTCGCGGCGCAGTCGGGCCACCAGTTCCTCGCGGACCCGGTAGTGCTCGGTGTGCCGGCTGGTCCCGTCCGTCATTCCTGTTCCTCTCCGGCGCCTTCGCGGCGGCGATGCCTTCCGATTCCAGTGATGCGAGGGGCGATCCACACCCCGCTCCTGCCGAGCCCCGCGTTGGCGCCGGCGGCGCTGCTGCCCGCGACCGTCTCCAGGGCATCCACCCGCAGGCCGACGATCTCGCGCGGCCAGGCGATGTCCCAGGACCGCGAGATCTTCTCCACGGCGTGCAAGTCCTGGCGGAAACGCGCTGAGACCTCGCCGACGATTCGATCGTGGTGGAGCAGGTCGTACGGCGGGCTCTGCTCGGGCCCCGCGGGCACGGGGTGCCGCATCCGGAGCGCCACGGCTTCCCCGGCGCGAACGTTCTCCAGCAGGTAGGTCTGTGTCGCGGCCGCGTCCATGTCGGCCGAGTCGGGGGGTGTGTCCCGGTGCACGTCCCCCGCCCCGACCTGGATGCCGTACCGCTCGTGCTTCTTCCAACCACCCAGGTACCAACGTCCGGTGCCACGGTGTCGCCGTATGCGGGAGGTGTCGGGGCCGGTGACGTGGTAGAGGTCCTCGCGGGCCCGGGTCATGGCGACGTAGAGGGCCCTCGCCTCCGCGGGCACGTCGAGGCTTTCGTGGGCCTTGCGCAGCTCTTCGAGAGACGACGGGGACAGCAGCAGCACCCGGTCGTACTCCAGGCCCTTGGCCCGGTGCACCGTCGAGACGATCAGGCGGGCCGTCTCCGGATCCGCCATGTCGTCGGGGAAACGGCCCTCGGCCACCAGACGTCCCAGGGCCGCTACGTCGACCTGACCGCGGCCGGTGCGCCGGGTCGCAGCCCGCGAGAGGCGCCAGCAGCGGTCGGGCTCCACCCCGACCGGGAGCGGTATTCCCGTGATCAGCTCCAGGAAGCGAGACTCGACGAGCGTCAGGGACTCGGCCCGGCGCAGGAGCTCGGCCACCCAGTACGGCACGGGCCGGTCCTGCAGAGACCGCTTGAGCGCGTGCTCCACCCCGTGCTCGTGCAGCAGTTCCGACACGGCGAGCGCCTCACGGTTGTCGCGGGTCAAGATCGCGCACCGGCCCGGGAACGCCTTCAACGTGCCCAACGTGAAGTCATCGGACAGGCTCCCGAGGCCCGGCAGGTCGAGGAGACGCTCGCGCAGCTCCGCGTGGAGCGCGGCGGCCACGCTCTCCGCACCGTCCGACGAAGCAGCCAGGTTCTGCAGGCGGGGCCCGAGGGCGAGCGCGGTGCGGGCCTCGGGGGTCGTCGCCCGGAAGTTCTCCGTCAGGTGGAGTTCGACGAGGTCGTCGTACGAGGTCCGGAGCCAGGTGAAGAACCGGTCGGTCTCCCCGGCGCGCTCCTTCGGATCCTCGATCTGGAAGCCGTAGATGCCCTGTGCCGAGTCGCCGACCACGGTGAAGCCGCACGAACGCTGAAAGCGGTCGAGCAGGGTCTCCACCAGATCGCGGCGGTCGCCCACCAGATCCTGTGCCTCGTCGATCACCACATGCGCGGGCGCCCCGAGCTCTCCGGCCTCCACCGCGCCCTTCTCGATCGCGGTGGTGGCGGCTCGGATGCGTTCGTCGAAACTCCGGGCCTTCCAGTCCTCGTCCGGGTACGCCCCGACGAGCAGCTGGTATGCCCACGAGTCGAAGGTCTGGACACGGACCCGCGCGGCCCGGTCGCCGTGCCGGGCGATCCTGTCCCGCAGCTCGCGTACGGCGGCTCGGGAGAAGCTCAGTACGAGGATCTCCCCGGCCTCCAGAGCCTCCTCGGGGTCGTCGTGCCCGACGAGGGCGTCGAGACGTCGCACGACCGTGTGCGTCTTGCCCGAGCCGGCACCGGCAGTGACCAGCAGGCGGGTGTCCCAGGGGAGGTCGACGACGGCCCGCTGCTCGTCGGTGAGCGGAGGGCTGTCGCCGTAGGGGTCGGTCACTTGCTGCTCCACAGGTGCTCGAACTGCGTGAAGGCGAGGGCGGTGTCGAAGTTGTCGACGGTGTCGCGGACGTTCAGGATCAGGCAGGTCTCCTTGCCGCCGTTGAGCGGTCCGCGCAGGCCGCGCCCGATCATCTGCTGGTACACGTTGGGGCTGTACACCGGCCGGGCGACGATGACGGCCCGGGTGGCGGGGGCGTCGAAGCCCTGGGTGAGGACGCCGTAGTTGGTCAGCACCCGGGTGCGGCGCTCACGGAAGGCATCGATGCGCAGGCGACGGTCGCCGGGTGAGGTGGACGAGTCGACGGAGGAGGCGGTGATGTTCCGGTCCCGGAGCCTGGCCGCCAGGAATTTTGCGTGGTCGACCGAGGTGGCGAACACCAGCACCGGCCAGTCGTCCGGCATGTCCGAGATCTCGTCCAGGATGCGGGCGTTCCGGTCGTGGTCGTCGGCGAGTCGCTGCTCGGCCGTCCGGGACAGGACACGCATCTGTTCGGCGTGTTGCTTCTCGTCACGGTCCAGCGTGATCGTGCCGCCCCGGAGAAGACGATGCTCGACCTGAGCGAGCACACCGAGCTCCTGCAGCTCGGCGTACGGGTCGTCGTTCGTGAAGACGCCTTCGTCCAGGCGCCGGCCGCCGAAGCGGTTGACCAGACGGCTGGTCTCCTCCTTGTTTGTGTTGCGGAACGGCGTCGCCGTGAGCCCAAGGAGGTGACGGTCGGTGCGAGACGGCGTCAGACCCAGATGCGAGAGGATCTTGGTGTAGCGAGGGGTGATGGCGGTGTGCGCCTCGTCGACGATGACGAGGGCGGCGTTCCGCAGCCACGCGTAGGACTCGGCTTCGAGGCAGTTCGACTGCTGGAGCTTGGCGTCCGTGGCGACGACCAGATGGGGCCGATCGGTGACCTGCCCGGCCTCGTGCGACGCCCACAGCCTGTTGATGACGAGGGGCTTGTCGGCGCCGACCTTTTCCCAGACGAACCTCCAGCTCTGCACGGCCTGCTCGCACAGCTCCTCGGTCTGGGCGATCCACAGGATCGGTCCGTC
Source organism: Streptomyces sp. NPDC004788 (assembly GCF_053601115.1). NCBI lineage: Bacteria > Bacillati > Actinomycetota > Actinomycetes > Kitasatosporales > Streptomycetaceae > Streptomyces > Streptomyces sp. NPDC004788. Next base: position 58,323 of record NZ_JBSGBF010000033.1, on the reverse strand, counting down.
GAGATCGCCTGCCTGCTTCACCCAACGGATCACAGCCTCCGCCGTGACCCGGGTCTTGCCCGCGCCGGTAGGCAGGGACAGCATGCCGCGCTGCGGAACGATCCGGTCCAGCATGGTGAAGACGTTGGCGGCGAGTCGCTCCTGGTAGTCGTGCAGGCGCGGGAAGTGCCGGGGGCCGTCGACCTCGATCTTCGGGTCGAGCGCCGGTGTCCGGAAGCCGGCGAAGGAGCCGGGGAAGCCGAGCTCCGACACGAAGGACACCGCGGTGGAGGCACCGGTGAAGGACGACGGGGCGTTGCTCGGGTAGAGGTTCTGCAGGTCGCGGACGTGTACCTGGAGGACGCCGTCCTCGTGGGCGTTGAACGCCATCCGCGCGATGCGGTGGCCGTCGGGCTCCGCTCCGCCGTTCTCCTCCCGCTCGCTCTCCATGAGGCCGGGGGGAAGGCGGTCCCGCAGGGCTTCGGCGCCCAGGAGGAGCAGAAGCTTCGTCTCCACGTCGGTGGCCTCGCGCACGGCCTTCAACGCATCCTTGACCTTCTGGTCCTCCTCCTGGCGCCGCTGTGCCTCCAGGATCTGTCGGCAACCGGATTCGCCCATGTGCCAGCGCAGTTCACGGTCCACGGCCATGAGGGTCTCGAGCGCCTCGAGGGGTTCCAGGACGAGGATCGTGGATCCTCGCAGGCTGCTGTTCAGGGTGCGGGGGCGCATGCCGTTGGGGGTGCGGGTCACCTCCTCCAAAACCTTGCATCGCTGCAGGGTGTACTGGTCCACCTGCGAGCCGCGCATCTGGCGCAGCGTTGGGTAGAGCTCCTTGAGAGGGATCGGGTCGCCGATGTCCTCGCTCCGCGTCTCACGGCTGATCACGTCGCCGTACGGCAGCATGCCCCATTGTTTGACGAGCAGGGTGGCGTCCTCGGCAGAGGTGGTCAGCAGGGCCGGCAGGTGTTCGGCCCGCAGGGCCTGGTACTCCTCCTGGGAGGAGGCCACGGCGATCTCGCCGTCGGGGCGCGTTCCCCACTCGTCGCCGATGCGGCACCGGGTGAGCTCGTCGCCGAAGGACACCTCCAGGCGGGTCAGCAGCACGTACGTGTTGCCGACGAAGGCGTCGTCCTCGCTCTGCCGGAGCTTCTCCTGGAGCTGGTCCCAGAAAGCGTCGGGCACCTTCTCGACACTGGCGGGAAGCCGCAGTTTGCGAGCCTTCTCGGAGCTGATCTCCGCCACCGGCAGGACGTCACCGTACGCAGAGAGCTGGGGCCCGACCGCCTCACCGACGCGGCGCAGGCCCTGAGAAGTCGGGACGAGACCGTGCCGCATGAGCATCCAGCGGATCGGGGAGGCCGCAGCCTGTCGGGTGCTGACCTGCGCCCCGACCTGAAGGGTCCAGTTGTCGACAAGAGCGTCCTCGGGCAGCACCTTCAGGTAGCGAGCACGGGCCTCGTCGGAGAGCTCAGGGAGCAGATGCAGGGGGCCGCCGACCGCCGCGCCCTCCAGCTTGATCCTTGCGAGGGTCGGGCGGGCGGCCTGGTCGGGCAGACCCGCGCAGTACGACCTGTGCAGGGACTCCCGGTACTGCTCGAACCACGCCTCCTCCTCGGGGCGGTGTCCCCCTGTGGGCCGGTCACGCAACCTCACCTCGCGGAAGAAGACCATGTCGTCGGAGTGGAAGCCGGTGTCCACGGCGATGGTGGGGTCCGACTCCGGGGTCACGACCGGACCGGGCAGCAGGCAGTTCCGCATCGGCCGGAAGCGTCCGGCCGCGGTGCGCACGTGCAGGGTGGCGTGCGGGTCCGGTACCCGCTGGAGCACCTCGTGCGACATGTGACTGCTGCCGGCCTGGTGGAACAGCTCCCAGAACCGGGTCCACTCCTGCGGTCCGTACGCGTCGAAACCGCGCTCCAGGACACTGACGAAGCGCCCGCGGACGTCGGCTTCACGGATGCCCAGGGTGGTGAGGGCGCTCGTGAGCGAAAGGTCGTCGGACAGGGCAGCGTCGACGTAGACGAGGGACTCGCGCAGGCCGTCCTGGTCGGTACGGCGAAACACCTTGCCGATGACCGGGGCGACCATGCCGTGCTCCTCGGTCAGTACGATCCGCGCCTCCCGAGCCTCGGTCGCGTACGGCGAGGACGCCTGGATCATGCTTGCGACGATGCGGACGGCGGTGGCGGACGCCGCGGCGGTGCCATCGGCGACCAGGGCCTCCAGCCATTCCCGTACCGAGGCGCGCTCGCGCTTGGCTGCCTTGAGGATGTGATCGGTCTTGCCGGCACGGAGGGTGTCGACCTCCGCCGACGGGTGCAGCCAGTTCGCGGGGCGGCCGGGGTAGGAGTTCCACAGGGTCAGCCAGCCGGCTGTCGACTTGTTGTCCTTGCCCAGGGCCGGGTGGATGTTCAGATCGCGCGGTACCTGCAGCCGGCCGTCCTGGTCCGGCAGCGAGGGACGCTGGGCGGTGGCCTCCCAGATCTGCTCGGTGAGGTACCGGTCCGCCCAGCTGACAGTCTCGGACTCCCGCGGCCGGCCGGGGAGGAGCGGGAGGTACGCGGCAGGATCCTCGGCGGGAGCCAGCTCGGGCAGCGACTCGACCACCAGCCGGGCCGCCATGCGGATCATCTCCTGGTTGAAGGGCGAGGAGTCCAGCAGGTTCTGTCGGTCCTCGTTGGTCTTCCAGGCGCCGTTGAGGATTCCGCTCAGCGTCATCTCGTACTTGGTCGGGAAGAACGACCAGAAGCGACCCCTTCCCTTGGGGGAGGAGAGGAGACCGGTGGCGTCCTTCTCGTACTCGGGCACGGCCCAGGAGATGTCGAGGGCGATCCGGTCGTGCAACTCGCCCGCGCTGGAACGGGCGGCGGCGGTGGGTTCGTGCGTGAGCGTGAACACCCGCCACTTGTTGTTCGTGGAGTGCTGTCCGGGACGCTCCTCCCGAACGGTGTGCAGCTCACGGTCACGTTCGACGAGCAGGGTCCGACGAATGACGGGGCGCGGACGGCGGTCTTCGAGGACCACCTTGGTGACGTGCGGGGAGAAGAGCTGGAAGCCGACGGGGAACTCTTCCCGACCACCGGCCGGGGAGCCGCCGTGCATGTCCTGCCCGAGACGCTCTGCGGTCCCTCGGAGCAGCGGCAGACGTACGACGGTGGTGGCCCAGCGGAGGAGCTCGTCGAGGACGGGATCGGCGGCACGCTCGGCGGCGTCGTCCAACGGGCGGGCCATCCGGAGCACGGGAGCCTCGAACTCCTCGCCCAGACGAGCCGTGACCCCGGCGACGGAACGGATCTGCGAGTAGGCCCATTCCCGGTCAAAACCGAAGGAACCTGTGCTGCTGAAGAACTGAGGGGCGTCCGTCACGACGAGTACGGATTTCACTCCCACGCCGAAGCGCCCGATCTGTCCTCCGCGCTTGCGCGACATGCTCATCCGGAGAATCGTCTCGGCACCCTCGGGGGTTACGGGGCTGCCCTCGTTCGCGCAGTAGAGATGGGTGTCCGTGAGGACTACATGGACGGAACCCCCCGGTTCCGCGGCGATTTCGTCCGCAGCATTCTGCACGAGTTCGAAGAGTTGCCGGTCGCCGTATCCGCCCTGAGTGATGCGCCTTTCGCCGTTCGCGTGCTCCGGAATGAGGCCGGGGTCGACGGCGTACGTCTGGAGCACACGCGAGGACTGCTCGATCACGGTTTTGAGCACAGGGTTCGGTTCGAGGGACACAGGACTCCGATCCGGAAGAGGTGGCCTGGCAGCGCGTGGTGAGGCAACGTCAGCAAAAAGCGGCGTTCTACGGATGGTGGCGTAGACGTCGTGCCGACGAGGACGGTTTCGGCCAGATGCCGAGTGCTTCGCAGGGGCAGCGGAACGTCGTGAAAGGGGGCGAAAATTTGGCGCCGCACGACGGGTCCGGGGCGTCATCGCATGTGCTGCCGCCGAAAGGAGCCAGAACAGGAAGGCGGCACACTTCTACCAGGGCGTCGGAGAGACATTTCTTCCGAGGCGGGTGGGGCCGCTGAGGTGAACCTACTCGCCAGCGCCGAGGAGGTGCAAGGGAGTTGGACGCACACTTGGGCGGGTCCGAATGTCGCGGAACATGGCGAACGGAATGAAACCAGGTGAATCGTTCCTCCGGTCGACCAGGGTATCGGCCTCGGAGCAGTGTCAAAGGCTGTTTGACACAAGGCGTGTTGTCAAAGGACCGAGTAGGGTGAGAGGCGCTGGGCAGGACAGTTGGATCGGGTTCCGAGAGCAGGTGGCCGTGGAAGCAGGCGAGGACTTCGGTCCATGGTTGGCACGGCAGTTGAAGCTCGCCGACATGACGCAGACCGAGCTGGCCCTGGCCGTGGATGTGACGCGTGCGGCTGTCTCGGCCTGGATCACCGGCAGGGCGACCCCGCGGCCAGAGGCGATCGAGCGCATCGCCCGCGCCTTGAAAACGGATCTGGCCACGATGCACACTCGCACCACCGACACCCAGGCCGGCCTGCCCGTCGTCTGGTATCACCGTCGCGGACACGCGGACGGCGGCAGGGAGTTGGGCAATGCGGCGGCTTTCGCCTTCGATGCCGATGTCTCGGTCCTGGCTCGTGAGACCTGTCAGAACAGCCTCGACGAGCGGATCGCCGCCAACGGGCAGCCTGTGCGTGTGCGTTACACACTGCACGAACTGACCGGAGAAGAACTCGCCCGCTTCCGCGAGGCAATTCAGTGGGACAGCCTCTATCCGCACTACGAGGTGGTTCGGGAGCAGAAGCAGAAGGTCGGAAGGGTCGTCGACGCAGGACTGCGCGACATGTACGAACGCGACCGCCTCGTACTGCTGAGGGTGGACGACTACAACGCGGCCGGCCTCACCGGTGACGACTACGACGACGGCCGGTTCGCCGCCGTCGTGAGGCGCCAGCTCGACAGCCACAAGTCCGGTAGCACCGCCGGTGGTTCGTACGGCCTGGGCAAGGCGACCCTGTGGGCGACCAGCCGGCTCGGGCTGGTCCTCATCAACTCCACCCTGTCCGAGCCGCACGAGGGGCGGACCGAACGTCGCCTCGTCGGGCGCCTCGATCTGCCGTGGCGCCGGGTGAACGACGAGGCATGGGCGGGGCCGGCCTGGTTGGGGCGCCCCGACCCCGACTCGCCCGGCGCCGAAGTGGCACGCTCGTGGTGGGCGGACGAGGAGACGGTCGACTCCCTCCACCTGACGCGTGAGAGCAACGAGCCGGGGACGTCGTTCCTCATCGTGGGCGCCCATGATGTGGCGAGTCTCGCGGACGACACCGCCACGCCCGACGGAGACGAGGGCGAGGACGACGACAGCATCCAGCGAATGCACCACAGGCTTGTAAGGGCACTGGGCAGGAACTTCTGGGCCGCGATGACGGGGGGCGGGGACCGACTGCCGCTTCTGGAGGCATCCGTGAGGACCCTGCGCAACGGTGTCGTGGTCGTCCCGGAGGAGCGTGTCGACCCCGCGGTCGCGCAGCCCTCCCGGACGCGGGCCCTGAAGGCGTTCCTCGACGGAACGACCGTGGAGCGGCTCACCGAGTCCGGGCAGGTCGCCGCCGTCACCGTGCCCCTCAACCTGCCCACGCAGGGCGGCGGACGCTCCTCTCTCGGGGAGCATCGTGCGGTGCTCCTGGTGACGGACGCCGAGGATGCGGACGGCAAGCTCAATCGCGTCGTGACGATGCGCGGCAACCGTATGACGGTTCGAGACACCGTGGTCCCCGGGCTCTCGCCCGCCAACCCCTTCCAGGCCGTGCTGCTCGCCGGTACCGCTGCCGGTGCGCAGGCTCCGTTCGCTGCCGAGGCCGAGGAGTTCCTGCGTGCTGCCGAACCTCCTGAGCACAACAAGTGGGGGCAGACCGAGGAACTGACACTCACCTATTCGCCCTCGGCGTATCGGCGGATCAACGGGCTCACCCGGGAGACCAACGCGGCGATCAAGTCGCTGGTGGTACGTCCCCGGCAGGGGGCCAAGCAGGGAGGCGGTCGGCTGGCCCCGAAGCTGACCATCGGCTCGGGGAGGAAGAAGCGTCGCCTGTCCGTGGTGAGCATGCCGGTCCTGGAGGAACTCGACGCGCAGGTCGTCGAAGGCGGAGCCTGGCAGGTGATAGGGGAGATCAGGATTCCTCCCGGTGGTCAGGAATGGAGGCTCGTCCCGGTCGCCAAGTTCGACGTGCGATCAGGCCCTCGCCCCGCGATCGGATGGGCCGAGGTCGTGGGTGTGGACAACTGCCAGGTGGTGGACGGTACTTTGCGCTTCGCCGACGGCGCCCGCTCGGCGACGTTCCGCGGCGTGACCGACCCCGCCACACATGCCGTCAGAACGAGCCTGAGTGGCCTCGTCGTCGAACTGCGCACCGGAGAAGGGGAGTCGTCGTGAAGGTATTCCCCTACCCTCGTCTGCGAGGCGCGGTATCCCTTCGGGTCGATTCCGCGCGGGTGAAGGCCCCGGCCCAGCCTCGTGAACAGCTCGACTCCCGTGCGCGATCCGTGATCGAACGGGTCGTGGCGCTCGGTGCCGCAGAAACGGATGACTGGGAGACCGCCACGCTCACCGTGTCGGCGACGATTCCCGCGAAGGCCACTGATCCGGAAGGGCCATGGTCCGAGGTCGTGGTGGTGGCGGTGCTGACGGACCGGACGACCAATACTCGTGTCACGTCGATGTTGGCTCGGGAGACGGAGGACGGTCGGGACTGGCGCGGTGAGCTGCCGCTGCTGCGCTGTGACCTCCACGACCGTGCCGTGTTGACAGTGCAGGTGATCGCCACGGTCGACGGGGTGCCCGGACGTATCGTCGGGGAAGCCACCGAGGACTGGATCGTCGATGTGCGCAGCGACGTCCCGACCCGGGAGCAGAGCTTCGACATCAGGGAGGTCGGGTTCGCCAAGGGACCGCGCTGGCTGCAGAGCTTCAGCGAGGCACCATGGATCGTGAACGCCTCGGGGGCCGTGCCCACCGTCCACATCAACACGGACTTCGAAGGCATGGTCGATGTCCTCGGAGCTGAGGGAGGAAGGCCCGAAGGCCTGGTCAATGCCATGCTGGTCTCCCAGATGGCCGCCGAGGTGTGGACGGCCGTGTTCCACTCGGCCATCGGTGACCTGGAGATCGAGGACGACGGCACCCCGCTCTTCCCGCATGGCTGGCAGGGCGAGGTCCTCCGCGAGATGCTGCCGGACGTGGTGCCCGAGCGGACCGTCGAGGACGCGTTGCGCGAGGTGCACCGTCGACGGATGGGTGCCCCAGGATGGACCGAGCTGCAACCGCGGATCCAGTACGCCGCGATGCGCAGGGCGGAGGTGCCACGGGTGCTGTCGGAGACCGTGCGCGGCCTGGACAAGCTCAATCGTGAGGACGAGGCATGACGGAGAAGCCCGATCACCTGCCGGAGCATCTGGCTCGGCTCGCCGACGAGGAGGCCGCCCGGTTCATCACGGACGGCCTGCTCGCCGGGAAGGACAATGTCCCCTCCATCGCCCTCAACCAGGCGACCGAGCCGATGCCCGAGAGTCCGCGCCGGCGTCTCCGCGCCATCCGCGATCTTGTCGACGACGCGATGTACATCCACCGTGACGAGCGGCCGACGCAGGCTGACGCCTGGCTGGCCCCCCGTCTGCACGCGATCCTTCGTCTGACGCGCGCCGAAGCCGCGGACCCTGCGCTGTGGAACTATCTGGCTCTGGGGGTCGCCCCCGATTTCGTGGTCTGGAGGCATCGGTCCGAGACGTCCAAGGTCGTCAATGCCCAGTACTTCAAGGGACCTCACTACAAGCAGGCATTCGCCCGGCTCTGGTGGTCCGCCGAACTGTTCCGGAACGGGCCCGACTATGAGCCGGTCGTCGTCGCCTGCGGCAATCAGGACATGCTCAACACGGTGTTGAGGCTGGATGTCATCGACCACCGCCCCACGGCCCAGGCCCTGGTCCGGCTGTTGCAGAGGGGCGTTGTACGGACGGGGCGGGATGCGAACGCCCTGGCAAAGGTGGTCAACACGGCGGCCGCGACCGTGCTTTACGACGTGATCGCACCGGACGTGCCGCGAGACGAAGGCGCAGTGCGGATGTGGATCGACGAGGGAGAGGCCGGGCTCACCGTTCATCACCGCCCTCTTCCTGCGGGTCCGTCCGAAGAACCCGCCCCCGAACATGCGGTGGAGCTCCTGGCGAACACCTTCGAGGAGCTGTTCGTCGACGCCCCGGTCCGAGGCAGGAAAGAGGACGAGGAGAAGGAGACCGACTGACCGTCCTCCTCCTATGGGCGGCGCGGAGGAACCCAGGCCTTCAAGGCATCGATGGCCCGCTGCTTCCTGGTCTCGTCCAGCTTCAGTGCCGTGCACAGGATGTGGACAGCCAGGCGCGGCGGAATCGCGTTGCCGATCTGCTGCGCGATGTCGGTGCCCTGCCAGGGATAATCGGCTGGGAAGGTCTGCAGCAGACCGGCTTCGCGCGGTGTGAAACGCTCCTGCTCGGAACCCAGCTCGACATCACCGTTCTTGTGTACACGCTTGAGCGTGAACACCTTGTTCCGGCGCACCTTGCCGGTGACGGTGGCGGACGGCATCTCCGAGGTGCGGATGCCCCGTTTCGAGGGGTCGCCCCCCGATCCGTAGTTGGAGCGGACGACAAAGTCGGTGGTCCGCGACTCCCGGAGCGCGTCACCCATGGAGACCCATCCCGAAGGCTGTTTCGGGCGCTCTCGTCCGTCGACCTCGAAGAGAGAGTTCTGTGGATCCTCACGATTCTGATCCGCAGGGTCCTGTACAGGGAGCCGCTGCGCTCCCTTGCGATAGCGCTGGTGGGTTGCTTCCGGGAAGTCGAGGCTCTGCCCCGTGCCGCCTCGACGGCGGGCGATCAGCACCGCTCGCCGCCGGGTCTGCGGCACGCCGTACTCCTCGGTGTGCAGGATGCCGCGCTCCGCGTCGTAGCCGAGCTCTCGGAGGATGTCGCGGTACGTCTCCCACACGGGCAGGACCGTCGGAACCTGTTCCAGCACCACCGCGTCGTAGGGCTCGCTCTTGAGCCGCTTCTCGACGATCCATCGGAGCGGCTGCAGCACGAGTCCAGTGCGTTCATCGGTCCACTCGAGGACGCGTGCCCGCTCCTCGACCATGGCCCAGGCCTTCTCCAGTTCTCCGACCGTCTTGCTCAGCCCGACCAGCTCGGCCAGGTCCTTCACCTCGTCGAGGGCCTTGTGGCCCTCGCGGTTGCCGGCCACGGAGTAGGTCTGGCACGGCGGTCCTCCGGTGAGCACGCGGGCCGAGGCCACTTCAGGGTCGAGCGGATTCACCTTCGCCACGTCGCGGATCGCTGTGGTGCGGAGGCCGGCGGCTCGCCGGGTTTCGCGGGTCGACTGCTCCCACTCCACCCCGATCGTGGGCAGGTCGAGCATTTCGGCCGCGATGTCCAGACCGCCTGGACCTGCGAAAAGGTCGACAATATAGGGCGCTTTGTCTGTATTGCGCAGGTGGGGTGCTGAGCTCATGATGAGGGGCAGTGTAGCCGGCCGGAGATGATCATCGCCCGGTCTGCAGGATCTGCTGTGGATGCTCAGGAGCGAAGTGCGCGGGCCACGGCACGTCCGAGGGCCTCGCCCACCGGCGGCGGCGAGGCGTGGCCGACCTGCCGATAGCGGGCCGTCTTCCTGCCGGTGATCTGCCAGCGCTCCGGGAATCCCTGGAGCAAGGCCGCCTGGCCCACAGTGATCTTCACCAGGCCCTCTCGGCCGAGGCTCGGGTCCCAGACGAAGTCCGCCCCCGGAAGCTCGTCGCCCAACGTGTGGGCGTTCACGCCCACCCTTTCCCACTTTCGCTTGGACCCGGTCGGTCCGAGGTCCGCTCCACCGCGGTTCTTCGACCCGCCGACCAGGGTGGGAGCCACCGTGATCGCCTGTGCCGCCCAGCGGTCGGCGTCCTTCCACCCTCGCGAACGCATGGACGGCGCAAGCGCCTCACCGACGGACACGTGGTCCGTCACAGTAGGAGCCGGGGGCCGGAACGCCTTGAACGACTTCTCCTCGATCGCCACGAGGACCCCTTGTTTACGGTCCTGGGGCACGCCGAAGTCGGCGGCGTTGAGGAGGAACCAACTGAACTCGTACCCGAGATGGTGCAGCTCTGCGCGGGCGAACTCGTGGAAGTCGCGGAAACCGTCCGGGTCGATCAGCGTCGGCACGTTCTCGACAATCAAGGCCCGGGGCCGCACCGCGTGGGCGAGATAGACGGTGGCCCGCAGCAACTGTTCTTCCTCGCTCGATCCGGCTCGGGTGGTCGTGGCGTTGGACTTCACCCGTGGTAGCCCCGCGGACAACAGGTCCACGTCGTGGCTCTCCGGGTGCTCGCTCGGGTCGAAGTCCCGAAGATCCGCCTGGAGGACGTTCCAATACGGTCGGTTGGCCCGGAGGGTTCGGCAGGCGTCCGCGTCCTCGTCGAGCAGCAGGGTCGGTGTGAAGCCGGCCCGCTCAAGCCCCAGGGCGAGCCCGCCCGCACCCGCACAGACATCGACGAACGTCAGCCCGCTCATCGTCTTCCTCTCCCTTCCGCTGAGGCTCTTCGGCGCTTCACCGCGGCGGCGACGCGCAGGGCCACGTCCTTCGGCTCTTCGTGCTCCCAGAAGCGGAGTACCTCCCAACCGGACGCCGTGAGGTGCTCGGTCGTCTCTCGGTCGCGGGCCATGTTGCGGTCGAGCTTCTGCCGCCACCAGTCCGCATTCGCCTTCGGATGGGTCGCGTGCTCGGGACAGCCGTGCCAGAAGCAGCCGTCGATCAGCACCGCCACCTTGACCGAGGTGAAAGCCACGTCGATCCTTCTGCGGGCCATCCCGGGCACCGGGTACTCGACGCGGTAGCGCAGTCCGGCCGCGTGGAGCAGGCGCCGGACCGCGAGCTCGGCGGCCGTGTCCTTGCTGGCCTGCCGGCGCATGCGGGCCGATACGCCGGGGGAAGACGGAACTGCTTCGGTCACATCTGCATTCTGCCGGACCGGTCGGGTTTCACTCCCCTCCGTGGCACTCCCCGTACGTCCTCCCCGACCCGCACCAGCACTCCGCCCCCCGCGCCGGCGGCCACGCCGTCGCTCGTCCTCGGGCCGCCAGGGTCGTGGCGTACTGGGGGAGGAGGTCCGCGTTGGCGGGGGAGGAGGATTCTGAGGCGGCGAAGGCTTCGTACGAGGGGACGGTGGCGGGGACGATGCCGAGGTTGGGGGTGCCCGAGGCGGCGAGTTCGCGGAGGGAGGCTTCGATGTCGGTGAGGTGGGCCCGGTAGGTGGGGTACTCGGACTCCAGCTCGGGGTACGCGGCGAGGAGCTCGTCGAGTTCCGCCTCCGGCCAGTGGAGGACGGCGACCGGGAAGGGGCGGGAGAGCGCGGTGCGGTAGGAGCCGAGTTCGGAGCGGAGGCGGGTGATCTCGGCCTGGAGTTCGGCCGGGTCGGAGGAGCCGAGGGACCACAGGCGCTTGGGGTCGTGCAGCTCGTCCAGGGGGACGTCCGCCGTGTGGAGGCGGTCCGCGAGGGTGTCCCACGTGTCGTGCGGGAGCGCCAGCAGGCGGCGGACCCGGTGGCGGCTGGTGAGGAGGGACTGGAGGGCGTACGAGATGTCGTCCGCGTCGCAAGACGGCACCAGCAGGCGCGCCGCCTCCGTGAACGTCGCCTCCGCCTCCTCCAGCTCGTCGTGGGCCTCCAGCGTCTCCGCCACGATCTCCCACGGTGCCGGCTCCGCCGGGCGGGCGCTCCGCACGCCCTCGATGATCGCCCGCGCCTCCGCCTCGTGGCCGTACTCCCACAGGTTCGACGCCTTCAGGGACCTGATGAGGAGCGGGTCGCCGGGCTCCCCGGCGAGCAGGTCGTCGTACAGACCCGTCGCTCGCTCGCGGTCGCCCGCAAGCTCCAGATGCGCCGCCGCGCGCAGCAGCAGCGGTTCGCGGTCCTCCGGGTACCGCCCCGCGGTGCGGAGCAGGCGCTCGGCTTCGGTGGTGTGATCGGCAGGCGTGTCGGGGCGCATGCCTTTTACCGTACTGCGGTACTCCCCTGGAGAGTTGGCGCGTCAGCACTTATCGTGCCCGCCGTGCGAGCGAACGTGCGTGGCCCGGCTCCGGTCCTCGTCCAGGTGCGCGGCGGGGTGCGGCGCCGGCGCGGGCCGGTCGCCCGTGTGCTCGTCACCTCCGCCGAAGCCCTCGTGACCTGCGGAGTCGTACTTCTGCTCTTCGTCGTCCAGCAGCTCTGGTGGACCAACCAGCAGGCCCGCGCCCAGGCCGTGGAGCAGGTACGCAACCTTGAGCGGGAGTGGGACTCCTCACCCCCGGTTCCGCCCCGCACCCCGGTCCCGTCCCAGGATCCGGCGGCGTCCTCAGCGCCGGTGTCGTCTCCGGCCCCCGTGCCGGCACCCGCTCCCGAGTCCTCCGGCACCCCTCAACCCGGTCCCGGGCCCTACGCCGTCCTCCGCATCCCCCGTCTCTCCCTCACCGTCCCCATCGCCCCCGGCGTCGGCAAGCGCTCCGTCCTCGACCACGGCTACGTCGGGCACTACCCCGGCACCGGCGCCCCCGGCCGTACCGGGAACTTCGCCCTCGCCGGGCACCGCAACACCCACGGCGAGCCCTTCCGCCATCTCGACCGGCTCCGGCCCGGCGACACCGTCTCCGTCCGCACCCGCGAGGGGACGTACGAGTACCGCGTCGACCGGATCCTCCCGGAGACCTCGCCCCGCGACACCGGCGTCATCGCCCCCGTGCCCCGCTCCCTCTACCGGCCCGCCTACGGGTACGACCAGGCCGGCGCCTACCTCACCCTCACCACCTGCACGCCCGAGTTCACCTCCCGCTACCGGCTCGTCGTGTGGGCGAAGCTGCTCCCGCCCAGAGCGTGACCGCCGCCCCGGCCACCCCGAGCACCGCCGACACCACCAGCGCCGTGTCCGCGCCCGTCGTCGACAGCGCCAGGGCGAGGGCCACGCCCGCCGAGGAGCCGATGTAGCGGGCGGTGTTGTTGGCGCCCGAGCCCATCGCCGCGCGCTCCTGCGGCACGGAATCGACGGCGAGGCGCGGCAGCGCCGCGTTCAGCAGGCCGCTGCCCGCCCCCGCCACCACCAGACCGGGCAGCAGACGGACGATCGAACCGCCCTCCACGGCGCCGAACAGACCCAGCACGCCCGCCGTCGACAGCACGAACCCCAGCGCCAGTTGGTACGTCGCCGAGATCCGCCCCGCGAGCCGTCGCGTCTGCAGCGCCACCACGAACGCCGTGCCCGACCACAGCAGGAACAGCCACGCCGTCGCGAGCGGCGCGAGCCCGGCACCCCGCTGGAGCAGCGCCGGCAGCACGCTGAAGAAGCCGATCACGGCCAGGCCGGTGAAGAGCGCGCCCGCCGTCGCCGCCCGGAACGCCGGCCGGCGGAAGAGGGACAGGTCGATCATCGGGGTCCGGCTCCGTCGCTCGACCACGACGAAGACGGCGGTGAGCAGCACGGCCGCGACGGCGAGCGCACCCACCGGAAGCCTCAGCCAGCCGTCCCTGCCCAGGGTCAGCGCCGTCAGCGCGGCCGCCAGGGCCAGGCCCAGGGTGAGCGCGCCCGCGATGTCCGGGCGGCCCGCGCGCGGGGCGCGGGACTCGGCGAGGGTACGGGTGCCGAGCGCGGCGGCCAGCAGGGTGCCCGCGGCCAGGACCTCGTACGTGAGCCGCCAGTCGGCCAGGCTGCTCAGGCCCGCCGCGAGCAGCGGGCCGAGCGCGATGCCCGCGCTGACGAACGCGCCCCACACCCCGGTCGCCCGGATCCGGTCCGCGCCGGCCGGGTACGCGTGGGCCAGCAGCCCCAGGCTCGCGGCGAGCACGGCGGCGCTCGCCGCGCCCTGCGCCACGCGGGCGAGGGTGAAGGTCAGCGTGGAGCCGGCGAAGCCGCCGAGGGCGGTGGTGAGGCCGAGGGCGAGCGTGCCGAGCAGGAAGACCCGGCGACGCCCGTGGTCGTCGGCGAGGCTGCCGGCGACGAGGAGGAGGACGGCGAGGCCGAGCGGGGTGCCGTTGAGCAGCCATGCCTGCGCGGAGGCGGGGGTGCCGAAGGCCCGGGTCATGCCGGGCAGGGTGAGCATCGGGGCCGTGTAGTTCATCAGCGTGAGCGCGGTGGCGGCGCTGGTGACGGCCAGGGTCGCGCCGGGGCGGTGCGCTTTCGGGCCTCTCACTGAGGAGGCCACGGACTCGGTGGTCCGCGCGGCGAGCTCGGGCATGGCAGGACCTCAGGCTTCCGTAGAGCATCCTAGGTTCGTTCACTGAACCTTGAGTGGAGCACCACCGTAGCAGCACAGGTTCAATCACTGAACCCACCCCGGTACACTCGTACCCATGGCCCTCGGCAAGGACTACGCGACCCAGCAGTGCTCCATCGCTCGCGCCCTCGAAGTCATCGGCGAGCGCTGGACCCTCCTCGTCGTGCGCGACGCCTTCTACGGCGTGCGTCGCTACAACGACTTCCTCGTCCACCTCGGCGCCCCCCGCGCCGTCCTCGCCGCCCGCCTCCAGGCCCTCGTCGAGGCCGGGATCCTGGACAAGCGGCGCTACCAGGAGTCGCCGCCGCGCGACGAGTACGTGCTCACCGAGCGCGGCATCGCCCTGTGGCCCGTCCTGCGCTCACTCGGGCGGTGGGGGCGCGAGGAGCTGTCCGGCGCCGTGCCCGTACGCCACTTCCACCACGTCGACTGCGGCGCCGAGCTCGGCTCGTACGGCGAGTGCCCGGCCTGCCGGATCCCCGTCCACCCCGCCGACATCGAGATGCGGCCCGGCGCCGGCGTCGACCCGGACCCCGTCGACCCGGTCAGCCGCGCCCTCCTCAGGCCGCGCCGGCTCCTCGTCCCCCTGGAGCCCGCGGAACTCTCGTAGCCCCAGAGGCGTCCTGTATAACGGCTTGTACGACATTCGAGCGGCAGGCTTCGAGCGGCACGCTTCGAGCGGCATGGAAGGAGGAAGGTGTGAATCGCGAGTTCCTGCTGCGCGTCCTCGCGCCGCTCCTCTTCCTCCTCGCCCTCGCCGATCTGCTGCTTTCCGACAGCGCCGGCGGCATGGGCGGCGGCCTTTCCGCCGCGTTCGCCGTCGCCGCCACCGCCTTCCTCTGCGCCTTCACCGTCGGTGCCCGTACGGCCCTGCCCGTACCGCCCACCCGGGTCCGCACCGCCCTGCGCGAACGCGCCCGGCGCACCGCCTTCCTGCCGCAACGCGACCCCGACGCCGCGGGCCGCCGCAGGCCCCGGGCACCCGGCCGTCCCCTCCCGACGGCCGCGTAGAGGCACCCGGACCCCGGTCCGTCCCGCCCCTCCACGCGCTCCGTCCTGCCGATATGCACCTTTCCCCGGCACGACGAGACCCCACGGAGGGCTCCCATGTTCCAGTCCCTTTTCGACGGCTTCGCCAACCTGGTCGAGCACCTCGCCGACCTCCTCGACCCGCTCTTCGCCGGAGCCTCCACCGCCGCCGCCATCGTCCTGTTCACAATGGCCGTACGGCTCGCCGTCCACCCGCTCTCCCGCGCCGCCGCCCGCGGCCAGAAGGCCCGCACCCGGCTCGCTCCGCAACTCGCCGAACTGCGCAAGAAGCACGCCAAGAACCCCGAGCAGCTGCAGAAGGCGGTCATGGCGCTGCACGCCGAGGAGAAGGTCTCGCCGTTCGCCGGCTGCCTGCCGAGCCTGCTCCAGGCGCCCGCGTTCTTCCTGATGTTCCACGTCTTCTCCAGCGGGCGGATGGCCGACCACAGCCTCCTCGGCGCCCCGCTCGGCGGCCGTTTCGCCGACGCGCTCGGGAAGGGCGGCCTGCTCGGCTCGGCCGGCCTCGTCTACGTCGCCCTCTTCGCGATCGTCGGCGCCGTCGCCACGTACACCTACCTGCGTACGAAGCGGCAGCAGGCCCTCAATCCGGTCGCCCCCGTCGCCGCCGGCCAGCCCGGCGCCGGGGCCGCCGCGGCCATGACCAAGTACCTGCCGCTGCTCTCCTTCGCGACCCTCATCTCGGTCGCCGTCGTCCCGCTCGCCGCCGCGCTCTACATCGTCACCAGCACCACCTGGACCGCCGTCGAGCGCGCCTTCCTCTACCGGGACATGCCCACCGCGCAGCACCTTGTTACCGCCGCGTAAGGGTCCAGGGTGTGAACGGGGTCTTGCAGACTGACCCGTTCTCTTGGAGGATCGGCCAATCCTCCGATGGCCGCACTCCATCGGCCGGGGCTCACCACGGCCCGCGCGGCGACCTGCCGACGGGCCACCTCGACCAGAGGAACCAGAGGAGAAGACCATGAAGCTGCTGCGTGTCGGTCCGGCGGGTGCCGAGCGTCCCGCCCTCCTGGACCAGGACGGGACGCTGCGCGACCTGTCCGCCCTCGTGGACGACATCGACGGCGGGCTGCTCTCCGACGGTGCCGCCCTCGACCGGATCCGGGCCGCGCTCGGCGCGGGCGTGCTGCCCGCGCTCGACCCGGCCGGGCTGCGGATCGGTGCGCCGGTCGCCCGCATCGGCAAGGTCGTGTGCATCGGGCTGAACTACCACGGCCACGCCGCCGAGACCGGCCAGGCCACCCCCGCCGAGCCGGTCGTCTTCCTCAAGGCCGCCGACACCGTCGTCGGCCCGGACGACACCGTGCTCGTACCGCGCGGCTCGACCCGCACCGACTGGGAGGTCGAGCTCGCGGTCGTCATCGGCCGCACCGCCCGCTACCTGGAGACCGACGAGGAGGCCCTCGCCTCCGTCGCCGGTTACGCGGTCGCCCACGACGTCTCCGAGCGCGAGTTCCAGCTGGAGCGCGGCGGCACCTGGGACAAGGGCAAGAACTGCGAGACCTTCAACCCGCTCGGCCCCTGGCTCGTCACCGCCGACGAGGTCCCGGACCCGCAGGCCCTCGGGCTCAAGCTGTGGGTCAACGGCGAGCTCAAGCAGGACGGCCACACCTCCGACCAGATCTTCCCGGTCGCGCAGGTCGTCCGCTACGTCAGCCGGTTCATGACCCTCTACCCGGGCGACATCATCAACACCGGCACGCCGGCGGGCGTCGCCATGGGGCAGCCCGAGCCCAAGCCGTACCTGCGCGCCGGCGACGTCGTCGAGCTGGAGGTCGAGGGCCTGGGCCGGCAGCGCCAGGAGCTGAAGGACGCCTGAGGGTGAAGGGCGTCCGAGGGTGAGGTCGTCTGGGGACGAAGGGCGCCTGAGGGGCAAGAGCGTCCGAGGTGAAGGGCGCCTGAGGGGCAAGAGCGTCCGAGGCGAAGGGCGTCTGAGGGCGAAGGGCTTCTGAGTCGTTCGGGCGACGCCGGGCGTGCGGTGCGCGTGGGGCGTCGCCTCGGGCGGTGGCGTTCTGCATATTGCCGCATATGCGCGCACATGTAATGAATCGGTCACCTCTGGTGTGGGTGGCAGCCGCCGCACTTGCCGGTCCCGCCGCACTCACCGGCCCGCTCGCCCTCCCCGCCCTCGCCGACCCGCTCCCCGGCGGCCTCGGCCCCTGCCTGCCGGGCAGCTGCCCTTCCCCCTACCCGGACGCCGGCAACGGCTCCGTCGCCGGCCGCGACGACAACATCAACGTCTTCGTCGGCGGCGACTTCCGCGTCCGCGAGGCGGCGGCCGGGGCCGAGGGCAAGGTCGTGGTCCTCGGCGGCTTCGACATGGACAAGCGGCCGGGCGTTCCGCAGGTCTACAACGTCGGCGCCGCGGGCGTCGGTTCGCGCGTCCCGCCCGACAACGGCACCGCCTTCCTCACCACCGGCGGCGACGTCACGGTCGCCCCCGGCCAGCGCCTGCTCGCCGAGGAGGGCACGGCGCACGGAGTCGTACGGAGCGGGGGCGGCCTCACCGGCACGGTCAGCCCCGCCGCGGTGGCCGATCCCGGCGCGGCCGACCCGTACAAGAAGCTGCGCGACCGGCTGAGCACCGCCAGCCGCTGCTACGCGTACGTGGCGGGCAAGCCGCGCACCGCGACCGGCACCGCCGTCAACCGCGGCGGCGAGACGCTCTTCACCGGCGACGGCACGTCCGCGCTCCAGGTGTTCGACGTCGACTTCGACCTGGAGTCGAAGAGCGGTGGCCGGCAGGGCATCCGGTTCACCGGCGTCCCGGCCGACGCGACCGTCCTGGTCAACGTCCGCGGCGCGAACCGGACCGTCGACACCGGCGTCGGCACCGGCGTCGGCGGCTTTCCTAGCGGGCTGCGCGAGCGGCTGCTGTGGAACTTCCCCGACGCGTCCGCGGTGACGTTCGAGGGGACCGGCCCGCTCGACGGCAGCGTGCTGATCGGTGAGCGGAACAGCATGGCGACGGTGACCGTCCCCGGCATGAACGGGCGCTTCTTCACGAGCGGTTCGCTCACCCACACCTCGCGGATCGGCGGAAGCGGCGGGCAGCAGCTGCACGCGTACCCGTTCGACGGCGAACTGCCCGACTGCGCGGAACCCGGGACGACGCCGCCACCGACCCCGACCCCGACACCGACTCCGACCCCGACTCCGCCCCCGACTCCCACCACGGTCTCGACACCGACGGACGACGCCAAGGGGTCGCTCGGCGGCGGTGCCGTGGTCATGGGCGGCCACGGCGCCACCGGCCGCAGCGCCACCCGCAGCGGCCAACTCCCCCGCGCCGGCTCCGGATCCGCCGCCGGCAAGGTCGTCATGGGCGCCATGGCCCTCGCCCTCACCGTCAGCGGCGGCGTCCTCGTGTCGGTCGCCCGCCGCCGCCGGCGACGGGCTATCTGACGCCGTACGCGTCGAGCAGCCGCTCCAGGCCGAGGACCACCAGCGCATGGTCCTCGACCTGCGGCAGACCCGAGACCGTGACCGCGCCGACGACCCCGGTGCCGGCCACCGCGATCGGGAACGAGCCGCCGTGCGCCGCGAACCGGTCGGGGTCCAGGCGGGACGACTCCTCGAAGGTCGTGCCCTTTGCGCGGAAGCGGGTGCCGACGAGCAGCGAGCTCACCCCGTACCGCTCCACGACCCGCCGCTTCCGGTCGATCCAGGCGTCGTTGTCGGCGCTGGAGCCGGGCAGCGCGCAGTGGAAGAGCTGCTGGGCGCCGCGCCGTACGTCGATCGCGACCGGGGCCCGGCGCTCGCGTGCGAGGTCGACCAGGATCGTGCCGAGCGTCCAGGCGTCCTCGTACGTGAAGCGGGGCAGGACGAGGCGGGCCTCCTGGGCCGTCAACTCCGCCAACTCGTCGACGGAACTCACAGGGTCACCGCCCCGCCCTCGCGCGCGGACTTCCGCGCCGCCTCCAGGACGTCGAGCGCGGCGGCGGCCTCGTACGCGGGCACCGGGTTCGGGCCGGTGCCGCGCAGGGCGGCGGCGACGGCGGCGTAGAAGGCGGGGTAGGCGCCGGGCAGGGTCTCGACGGGGGTGCCGCCGCCGGTGACCGGGGACTCTCCCGCGCCGAGCCGGCCCCACAGCTCCTCGGGCTCGACGCCCCAGGCGGTGCCGGGCTCGGGGCGCAGGCCCTCGCGCAGGGCGGCCTCCTGCGGGTCGAGCCCGTACTTCACGTAGCCGGCCTTCCGGCCCAGGACCCGGAAGCGGGGGCCGAGCTGGGCGGTGGTGGCGGACACCCACAGGTGGGAGTGGACGCCGCCGGCGTGCGTGATCGCGACGAAGGTGTCGTCGTCGGCCTCGGCGCCGGGGCGGCGGACGTCGGACTCGGCGTACACGCGGACGGCCGGGCCGAAGAGCACGAGCGCCTGGTCGACGACGTGGCTGCCGAGGTCGTAGAGGAGCCCGCCGATCTCCTCCGGGGCGCCGGACTCGCGCCAGCCGCCCTTGGGCTGCGGGCGCCAGCGCTCGAAGCGGGACTCGAACCGCTGCACCTCGCCGAGGGCGCCGTCGGCGAGCAGGGCCCGGAGCGTACGGAAGTCGTTGTCCCAGCGCCGGTTCTGGAAGACGGAGAGCAGCAGGCCGCGCTCGTCGGCGAGGGCGGCCAGGGCGCGGGCCTCGGCGGCGGTGGCGGCGAGTGGCTTGTCGACGACGACGGGCAGGCCGGCCCGCAGGGCGGCGGTGGCGACCGGGACGTGGGTCTTGTTGGGGGAGGCGACGACGACCAGGTCGAGCTCGTCCGCCCGCGCGAGCAGCTCATCGGCCGAAGCGGCCACCCGCACGCCGGGGTGCTCGGCGCGGGCCTGGGCGGCGCGCTCGGCGTTGCCGGTGGTGACCGTGTCGAGGACGAGGTCGGGGGAGGCGGCGATCAGCGGGGCGTGGAAGACGGAACCGGCGAGGCCGTAGCCGACGAGTCCGACCCGGAGCGGGGAAGTCATGCCCTCCACTTTGGCAACGCTGTTGCCGAAGTGCAAGCGACGGGCACAATGGCCTGGTGAAGAGGGACAACGGTGGAGCAGGCGGCGGCGCGAACCTGCCGGCGCTGCGCAGCCACAACGCGGCGCTGGTGCTCGATCTGCTGCGCACGGCGGGGGAGGCGGGCATCAGCCGCCTCGAACTCGCCGCCCGCACCGGCCTCACCCCGCAGGCCGTCAGCAAGATCACCGCACGGCTGCGCGCCGAGGGTCTGGCCGCCGAGGCCGGGCGCCGCGCCTCCACCGGCGGAAAGCCGGCCACCGTGCTGCGGCTCGTGCCGGAGGCGGCGTACGCGATCGGGCTCCAGCTCGACCGCGACGAGCTCACCGCCGTCCTGCTCGACCTCGCGGGCGAGCGGGTCGCCGCCCGTCACGCGCCGCTCGACCTGGGCGCCGGCGCCGAAGCGGTCCTCGCGGCGGCCCACGCCGAGGTCGCCGCGCTGACCGCCCTGGCCGCCCTCACCCACGCGGAGGGCGGTGGCATCCTCGGCGTCGGGGTCGCGATGCCGGGGCCGCTGGACCACCGGACCGGCACGCCCGGCCGTGTCACCGGCTTTCCCGAGTGGGACGGCTTCCCGCTCCGCGAGGAACTGGCCCGGCGGCTCGGACTGCCCGTCGCCCTCGACAAGGACACCAACGCCGCCGCCCTCGGCCTCGCCCTGCGCCCCGGCGCGCCGGACTCCTTCGCCTACGTCCACCTCGGTACGGGCCTGGGCGCGGGCCTCGTCCTCGGCGGCGCGGTGCTGCGCGGCGGCAGGACCGGGGCCGGGGAGCTCGGCCACCAGACCGTCCAGCTCGACGGACCGCCCTGCGGGTGCGGCGGGCGCGGCTGCCTGGAGGTGCTCTGCCTGGGCGCCCTCGCGCGCGGCGACCAAGCCGAGGCCGCCCGCGTCCTGGGCACCGGCGCCGCCAACCTGGTCCGCCTCCTCGACATCGAGCGCGTACTCCTCGGCGGCCGCGCGGTCCTTGCCGCCCCGGAGACGTACGCACGCGGCGCGCGCGAAGTCCTGAAGGGCCTCGGCCTCCCGGCGGACGTGGCGGTGGCGACGGGCGCGTACGCGGTCGCGGAGGGCGCGGCGCAACTGATCCTGGCGCCGTTGTTCGGCAAGTGACCCGGGGCCCCGGGCCTCTGGGGGCCTCGGGCCCGTCCCGGCCTCCCGGCTCCGCCCCGGTCTCCCCGGCCCCGTCCCAGCCCTCCGAGTGGTCATCTCATCGGGAAATAGGCTGATCGGGCGGAATCCGGAGCGCGTACGGACGGCCCGGCCGCGTCACTCCCCGACCCGACCCGCCCCGCGTGGCAGCGTCGCGGGCGATCCGCACGTCCGCGAGCAGCAAAGGCACCGGCCCCTCATGCGAGCCCTCATGCGAGCCCCCTTGCGACCGCGCAACGCCCTGGCCCTCGCCGCCACCACGGCCGCCGCCACCACGGCCGTCGCCCTGCTGGTGGCGCCCGCCACCCAGGCGCAGGCGGCGGCCGTCGCCGTGGCGCCCGCGTGCGGGGCGGTGAACGCGCCGGACTTTCCGCTGGCCACCCGGATCCACGGCGGCCCCGACGCCTACCCGGCGGGCGGCGCCTTCCGCACCTGGAACCTGGACCTGACGAACACCACGGCCCGGGCCTGCCGGGACATCCACCCGGTGCTCGTCCTCACCGACCGCGACCGGGCGCTGCTGCCGACGCAGATCAGGGCCGAGTTCTACGACGCGGAGGCCCGGGTGTGGCGGCCGGTGGCCTTCGAGAGCACCGACCAGGCCGAGAGCGTCGGCGTGTTCGACGCGAGCCGGACCGGCCTCGACGGGACGCCCGCCTTCCCCGGCTTCGCGGTGCCCGCGGGCCGTACGCTCACCGTCCCCGTACGGCTCTCGTTCAGTGCCGACACCGCGCCCGACGAGGTCGTGGTCAACGCGGCGGTCGTGCAGAAGCGGGGCGACGACGGCGACTGGGTGGGCGAGTCGGGCGACTACCGGCTGACGATCGGCCCCGCCGACCCGCACGACGAGACCTTCCCGACCGTCCCGCGCGCCGACCCGACTCCGACCGGGGCGCCGCGCCCCTCGTCCTCCGCCGGCCCCGCCGACCCCGGCACGGGGAAGGGCACCGGCACCACTCCGGGCCTCACCGGACTCCCCGGCCTTCCCGAACTCGCCCACACGGGACGTCAGTACGCCCTCCGGCTCGCCCCCGTCTCCGCCGCGCTCCTCGCGACCGGCGCCGCGCTCGTGCTGCTCGCCCGACGCCGGCGCACCCGCGGGTCACGCTCCGTACACCCTCCCGTTCATTGACGTCTGCGACGATCACCGCGTGGAGAACGTGGACAACGAGAAGAACCGCGGCAACAACGCCGGCAACAACCCCGGCAACGCCCCCGGCGCCCCCGTCCGTTCCGGCATCCCGGAGCACGGCCGCATCCCCAAGTACTACGCGGTCAAGGCCAAAGTCGCCGCGCTCATCACCGAGTTGGGCGAGGGCGGACTGCTGCCGACCGAGCGGGACCTCGCCGTGCGGTACGAGGTGTCGCGGGAGACCGTCCGGCAGGCCCTGCGCGAACTGCTCCTGGAGGGGCGGCTGCGGCGGCAGGGACGCGGGACCGTGGTGGCCGGGCCCAAGCTGGAGCAGCCGCTGTCGCTCGCCAGCTACACCGAGGGCGTGCGCCGCCAGGGCCGCCGCCCCGGCCGTGCGCTGATCTCCCTCGACCGCTTCCCCTGCCCCGAGGCGCTGGCCCCCGAGGTCGGCGTGGCGCCCGGTGAGGCCGTCTGGCACATGGAGCGGGTGCTGCTCGCCGACGACGAGCGGGTCGGCCTGGAGTCCACGTACGTCTCCGAGGCCCGCGCCCCGCGCCTGGACACCGAGTTCGACCCGGACTCCTCCTTCTACGCCTATCTCCACGACCGCCTCGGCGTGGTCTTCGGGGACGCCGACGAGCGGATCGAGACGGTGCTCGCGACCCCGCGCGAGGCGCTGCTCGTCGGCACGCCGCCCGCGCTGCCGATGCTGCTCATCCACCGCGTCTCGCGCGACACCGACGGCCGCCCGCTGGAACGGGTGCGCACGCTCTACCGCGGCGACCGGTTCAGCTTCACCGCGCACCTGGGCCGCCAGGACTGACCCGTTACGTCCCTGTTCGAGTCGCTATGGAGATCGCGAGAAGATAACGGGTCTGGTCCAAGCTTGGCGGGCCGTTCACCGGCCCGTCGCCAACCGGTCCGGCCCGGGTCACCCGTCGCCCCGACCGTATTCGCCATGAAGGTGATCGTCGTAGGAGCGGGCGTCGTGGGCACCATGCACGCCTGGCAGGCAGTCGAACGCGGCCATGAGGTCGTCCACATCGAGCGCGAGGCGGAGGCGCGCGGCGCTTCGCTCCGCAATTTCGGCCAGATCTGGGTCAGCGGCCGGGCGGGCGGCGAGGAGCTCGACACCGCCCTGCGCGCCCGGGAGTTGTGGGAGGGCATCGGGGCCCGCGTGCCCGACCTGGGCTTCCGGGCGATCGGCTCGCTGACCCCGGTCCGCGGCGCGCTCGAACTCGCCGTCGCCGAGGCCGCCGTGGCCCGCGAGGACGCCGCCGCCCGCGGCTACAAGCTGCTCACCCCGGCCGAGGCGCGGGCGGTCAACCCGGCCCTGCGCGGTGAGTTCGACGCCGCCCTGTGGTGCGAGCGGGACGCCGCCGTCGAACCGCGCACCGCCCAACTCGCCCTGCGTCAGGCCCTCCTGGCCTCCGGCCGCTACGCGTTCCTCCCGAACCGCGAGGTGCGCGAGGTCGTCGGCCGGAACGCGGTCCGCGACGACCACGGCGACGTCCACACCGGCGACGCCGTCGTCCTGTGCACCGGCGCCTCGCTCTCCGGCCTGGTCCGCGAGGTCGCCGGCGAGATACCGGTCCGCCGGGTCCGGCTCCAGATGATGCAGACCGACCCGCTGGGCGAGCCGCTCACCACCTCCGTCGCCGACGCCGACTCGTTCCGCTACTACCCGGCCTACGCGTCCCCTGCCCTGGACGCGCTCAACTCGGGCCAGGCGCAGGACCCGACCGCCGCCGCGCACCGGATGCAGCTGCTCATGGTGCAGCGTCTCGACGGCGGGCTGACCATCGGCGACACCCACGAGTACGAGCACCCCTTCGCCTTCGACACCGTCGAAGAGCCCTACGAGCACCTCGTCCGCGTCGTCGAGTCCCTGCTCGGCCGCCCGCTGCCGCGCATCCGGCGCCGCTGGGCCGGCGTGTACGCGCAGTGCACCGACACCAGCAGGGTCGTCCACCGCCAGCAGGTGCAGGACGCCGTCTGGCTGGTGACCGGGCCCGGCGGCCGCGGCATGACCTGCTCGCCCGCCATCGCCGAGACCACCGCGAACGAACTGGGCTGGTGAAGACCGTGCACAACACCGACAAGAACCTGATCGTCCTGGACATGGCCGGCACCACCGTCGCCGACGGCGGCCTCGTCGAGCAGGCCTTCACCGCCGCCGCCGAGCGCCTCGGCGAGGACCCCGCCACGATGATCGACTACGTCCGCGCCACCATGGGCGAGTCCAAGATCTCCGTCTTCCGCCACCTCTTCGACGGTGACGAACAGCGCGCCCGGCAGGCCAACGTGGCCTTCGAGGAGGCGTACGGAGAGCTGGTCGCCGCAGGCCGCATCGCCCCCGTCCCCGGCGCCGCCGAGGCCGTCGCCACGCTCAAGGAGCAGGGCCGGACCGTCGTCCTGACCACCGGCTTCGCCCGGGCCACCCAGGACGCCATCCTCGACGCCCTCGGCTGGCGCGCCCTGGTCGACCTCACCCTCTGCCCGGCCGACGCCGGCGGCCGCGGTCGCCCGTACCCGGACATGGTGCTCGCCGCGTTCCTGCGCACCGGCGCCGTCGACGACGTCCGCCGGGTCGTGGTCGCCGGCGACACCTCGTACGACATGCTCAGCGGCGTCCGCTCCGGCGCCGGGATCGTCGCCGGCGTCCTCACCGGCGCCCACGACGAGCCGGCGCTGAAGGACCACGGCGCCACCCACGTCCTGGCGTCCGTCGCCGAACTCCCCGCACTGATAGGGGAGTACGAGGCATGACGACCGGCATGACCACCGGCCTGATCAACGGCGTGCCCGGCGGCCTGACCAGCGGCATCCGCTTCGACGGCGTCTCCGTCGCGTACAACGGCCACACCGTCCTCGACCACCTCGACCTCACCGTCGAGCCCGGCGAGGTCATGGCCCTGCTCGGCCCCTCCGGCTCCGGCAAGACCACCGCCCTGCGCGCCGTCGCCGGATTCGTCCGGCCGGTCGCCGGGCGGGTGTTCATCGGCGACCGCGACGTCACCGGACTCCCGCCGTACCAGCGGGGGATCGGCATGGTCGTGCAGCAGTACGCGCTCTTCCCGCACATGCGGGTCGACGACAACGTCGCCTTCGGCCTCAAGGCCCGGAAGGCGCCCAAGGGCGAGATCCCCGGCCGCGTCGCCGAGGCCCTGGAGATGACCGGGATGGCGGCCTACGCCAAGCGCTACCCGCGCGAGCTCTCCGGCGGCCAGCAGCAGCGCGTCGCCATCGCCCGCGCCCTCGCCGTCCGGCCGAACGTCCTGCTCCTCGACGAGCCGCTGTCCGCGCTCGACGCCCAGCTGCGCTCGGGCATGCTCTCCGAACTGGCCCGGCTTCACCGCGAGCTGCCCGACGTCTCCATCCTGTACGTGACCCACGACCAGGTCGAGGCGCTCACCCTCGCCGACCGCATCGCCGTCATGGACCGCGCCCGGCTCCAGGACTGCGGCACCCCGCAGGAGCTGTACCGCAGGCCCCGCACCGGGTTCACCGCCTCCTTCGTCGGCAACGCCAACCTGCTGCCGGTGACGGTCGGCCCGGACGGCGTCACCCTCGACGGCACCGACGGTGTCGCCCTCAAGGTCCCGGTCGAGGACGCGGCCCCGGGCGCCGCCGCCACCCTCTGCGTACGCCCGCACCTCGTCGGCCTCGGCCCCGGCCCCAACGCCCTCACCGGCCGCATCGCCGAGGTCCAGTGGCGGGGCGCCACCCACCGCCTGTACGTCGAGGTGGGATCCGGCCAGCGCGTGAAGGCGGACGTGCGGGAGCTGCGCGAGACGCCGGCGCTCGGCGACGAGGTGACGCTGCACTTCGCGCCGGAGGACGCCGTACTCCTCGGCGCGGGAGTGACCGATGGCTAGCCCCGCTCTCTCGGTGAGAGGCGGACGGCGCGGGGCCGCCGCCGCACCGGTCCTGTGGGCCCTCCCGCCCGTCCTCGCCCTCGCCGTCGTCTTCCTCTACCCCCTCGCGCTCGTCGTCCGCGAGTCCCTCGCACCCGGCGCGTACGCCCAGGTCCTCGCCTCCGCCTCCTTCCGGGACGCGCTCGTCACCACCGTCTGGCTGGCCGCGGCCGCGACCGTCGGCTGCCTGGTCCTCGGCCTCGTCCTCGCGCTCGTCATCGCCTTCGTGCCGTTCCCCGGCGGGCGGGCGGTCGCGAGGTTCATCGACGTCTTCCTCTCCTTCCCGTCCTTCCTGATCACGCTCGCGCTGCTCTTCCTCTACGGCACCGTCGGCATGGCCAACGGCCTGTGGACGGACGTCACCGGCGCCGCCGACGGCCCGTTCCGGTTCCTGACCACGCCGTGGGGCGTGCTGCTCGCCGAGATCACGTACTTCACGCCGTTCGTGATGCGGCCGCTGCTCGCCGCGTTCTCGCAGCTCGACACCGCGCAGCTGGAGGTGGCGTCCTCGCTCGGCGCCCGCCCGCTGCGGATCGTGCGCCGGGTGATCCTGCCCGAGGCGCTCCCGGCCCTCGCCGCCGGCGGCAGCCTCGTCCTCGTCATGTGCCTCAACGAGTTCGGCATCGTGCTCTTCACCGGCGCCAAGGGCGTCACGACCCTGCCGATGCTCGTCTACGGCAAGGCCATCCTCGAATCCGACTACGCGGCCGCGTGCGTGGTCGCCGTCGTCAACGTCCTGATCTCCGTGGGCCTCTACGCCCTCTACCGGGTGGTGAGCCGACGTGCTGGTGCATAGCCGTACGGGCAGGTGGGCCGTCTGGGCCCTCTTCGCGGTCCTCTTCGTGCCGCTCTTCGCCCTGCCCCTCCTCGTCATCCTCGCCGCCTCGTTCTCCACCCACTGGTCCGGCGCCCTCCCCTCCGGGCCGACCACCGCCCACTACGCCGCCGCCGTGCGCGGCGAGTCGCTCCAGGCGCTCACCACCAGCCTGGTCACCGCCCTCACCGCGAGTCTGCTCGCGCTGACCGTCGGCACCTGGGCCGCGCTCGCCGCCGCCGCGCTGCGCAAGCGGGGCCGGCGGATCCTCGACGCGCTGTTCATGCTGCCGGTCGCGGTGCCGTCCGTGGTCGTCGGGCTCGCCGTCCTGGTCGCCTTCTCGCAGCCGCCGTTGCTCCTGAACGGCACGCGCTGGATCGTGATCCTCGCGCACACCGTTCTCGTCACGGCGTTCGCCCACCAGTCGGTCTCGGCCGCCATCCTGCGTCTCGACCCGATGTACGAGCAGGCGGCCGCCAGCCTCGGCGCCCGCCCCTCGTACGTCCTGCTCAAGGTCCGGCTGCCCCTCCTGCTGCCGTCGCTGAACGCGGCGGCGGGGCTCTGCTTCGCCCTGTCCATGGGCGAGCTGAGCGCCACGATGATGCTCTACCCACCGGACTGGCTGCCGCTGCCCGTGCTCGTCTTCACCGCCACCGACCGCGGCTCGCTCTTCACGGGCTCCGCGCTCGCGGTGGTCCTCATGGCGGCGACGCTCCTCGTCCTGCTCGCCGTCTCCCGCATCCGCACCAAGGCCTCGTACAGATAACCCGGCCCGTAACCCTCCCTGGAGAGAACGACGTCATGCGTACGTACATCAAGCCGCTCGCCGCCGTCACCGGCAGCCTCGCCCTCGCCGCCACCCTCACCGCCTGCGACGGCGGCTCCGGCGCCGCCGCCGGCGAGAAGGTCGTCACCGTCTACAGCGCCGACGGCCTCAAGGGCGAGGCGGGCGACGGCTGGTACGACAAGGTCTTCAAGGACTTCGAGAAGCAGACCGGCATCAAGGTCGAGTACGTCGAGGGCGGCTCCGGCGAGATGGTCCAGCGCGCCGCCCGCGAGAAGAGCAACACGCAGGCCGACATCCTCGTGACCCTGCCGCCGTTCATCCAGCAGGCCGACTCCAAGGGGCTGCTGCAGGCGTACGCGCCGCAGGGCTCCGACCAGGTCGACGGCGCCGACAAGGCGAGCGACGGCAGGTGGGTCTCCGTCGTCAACAACTACTTCGGCTTCGTCCACAACAAGAAGGAGCTGACCCCGGCGCCCACCACCTGGGAGCAGCTGCTCGACGCGAAGTTCAAGAACAAGGTGCAGTACTCCACCCCGGGAGTCGCGGGCGACGGCACCGCCGTGGTCATCAAGGCCATGCACGACTTCGGCGGCAAGGACCAGGCCATGGAGTACCTGAAGAAGCTCCAGGCCAACAACGTCGGCCCGTCCTCCTCCACCTCCAAGCTCGCCCCGAAGGTCGACAAGGGCGAGATCCTGGTCGCCAACGGCGACGTCCAGATGAACTTCGCGCAGGCCAAGTCCATGCCGAACCTCGGCATCTGGTTCCCGGCCAGGGAAGGCGGCAAGCCCACCACCTTCGCGCTGCCGTACGCCGCCGGCCTGGTGAACAACGCCCCGCACGGCGAGAACGGCAGGAAGCTCCTCGACTTCATGCTGAGCGAGCAGGCCCAGCGCGAGGTCAGCGCCATCGGCGGCGGCTTCCCGGCCCGCAAGGACGTGAAGCCGACGGACGCGAACGCGATCGAGCTGGCGAAGCTGATGACGGGCGTCGAGGTGTTCGAGCCGGACTGGGCGGACGTCGACAAGAACCTGGCGTCGTACGTGGACGCGTGGAAGTCGGCGACCGGCAGCTGAGCCGCGGCCGACCCGCGGCAGGCCCGCCCCCGAGAGTTCACCGCACGACCCTTTTCCCGCGCCCGATTGTCGCGAAGAGATAACGGGTACGGACCAAAGCTCGCGCCCAAACCTTCCGAGCCCAACGCCCCTGAAAGCTCAGGGGCGTTGCCGTGCCCGCGCCCCTCGCCAACGCATCACGGAGGACCCCGACATGCCCGTCAACGGCATATCCCGCCGCACCGTGCTCGCCGCCGCCGGTGCCACCACCGCCCTCGCCGCCACCGGTCTGGCCACCGCCCCCCGCGCCCACGCGGTGACCGCCCCCCTTCTCCCCGACGGCACCAGCCAGGACAAGGTGCTCTTCGTCGGCATGGACGGCCTGCGGTACGACCGCATCGACGCCGCCAAGGCCCCCCACCTCAAGTCCCTGATGGCGAACGGGACCTACGGCCTCTCGCTCCTCTACGCCAACCCGATGGCCGGCACCCTCTCCGGCCCCGGCTGGTCGACCATCTCCACCGGCGTCTGGCCCGACAAGCACGGCGTGAAGGACAACACCTTCACCGGCCGCGACTACGCCACCTACCCCGGCTTCCTCGCCCGCCTGAACCAGGTGCGCCCGGACCTCTCCCTCTTCGCCGCCGTCGACTGGCCCGAACTCGACACGTACGGCACGGTCACCGCCGGCGCCGACGCCAAGCTCGTCTACGACAACGACTACGCGGTCAACGACCTCGCGATCACCGACATCACCGAGGACGTCCTGCGCAACCAGAACCCGGACGTCCTCTTCGTCTACTTCGGCGAGACCGACGAGATCGGCCACACCTACGGCGCCGCCAGCTCCAGGTACACCGACGCCATCGACGTCCAGGACGGCTACCTCGGCCGCCTCCTCGCCGCCGTCGAGGCCCGGCCGACCTACGCCGACGAGCGCTGGACCGTCATCGTCGCCACCGACCACGGCCACCTCGACACCGGCGGCCACGGCGGCTCCACCATCGAGGAGCGGCGCACCTTCGTGCTCGCCCAGGGCCCCGGCATCGCGGCGGGCGCACGGCCGGTCGACACCCGGCTCGTCGACGTCGCCGCCACCGTCTTCCGCCAGCTCGGCATCACCCCCGACCCGGCCTGGGGCCTGGACGGCAAGCCTATCCAGGAGCGGTCCACGGACCCCTTCGACGCCCTGTACGGATCGCTGACCGGCCGCGTGGACGAGACCGGCATCCCGGCGGGCGTCCTCGGCTTCACCCACACCGCGCCCACCGGCTGGTCGGTCGTCAACAACGCCATGGGCACGGGCGGAGTCACCGAGTGGCGCGGCTGGTCCTTCGCGACCGACGAGTTCTGGTCCCGGGCCCAGCGCGACCAGTGGCGCGAGCTGAACGTGCGCGCCCGGGGCGTGTTCGCCGTCGCCGACTCCGACGAGTGGGCCGACAAGACCTTCTCGGGCACGTACGACTCCACGCTGGTCAGCCCGGCGTACGCGGTCACCGGCGCCGCCCGCGTGACCCTGGACTTCACGACCTTCTACCGTCAGGAGGGCGCCCAGACCGCCCAGGTCCTCGCGAGCTTCAACGGCGGCACGCCGACGGTCGTCAGGAGCTACACGGCCGACGTCGTCTCGCAGCCCCAGTCGTTGACGCTCCCCGTGCCGGCCGGGGCGTCGAACGTCAGTTTCCGCTTCCGTTACACGGGGTCCAACAACTGGTACTGGGTGATCGACGGGGTCAAGGTCACGGCTTCCTGACCTAGGCTGGGGGCGTCGCCACAGCGTCGTCGCGTCGCCCCCAGTACACCGCAGGTCCGTACGGCAGGAGTCCCGCACCCATGGCAGAGCGCAAGCCGATCGAATCCTGGCTCACCGACATGGACGGCGTCCTCATCCACGAGGGCGTGCCGATCCCCGGTGCCGACGCGTTCATCACGAAGCTGCGGGACACCGGGAAGCCCTTCCTGGTCCTCACCAACAACTCGATCTACACCGCCCGCGACCTGCACGCCCGGCTCGCCCGCATGGGCCTCCACGTGCCCGTCGAGAACATCTGGACCTCGGCGCTCGCCACCGCCCAGTTCCTCGACGACCAGCGCCCCGGCGGCACGGCGTACGTGATCGGCGAGGCGGGCCTGACCACCGCGCTGCACGACATCGGTTACGTGCTCACCGACCACGACCCCGACTACGTGGTCCTCGGCGAGACCCGTACGTACTCCTTCGAGGCCATGACCAAGGCGGTCCGCCTCATCAACGCCGGTGCCCGCTTCATCTGCACCAACCCGGACGAGACCGGCCCCTCCCTGGAGGGCCCGCTGCCGGCCACCGGTTCGGTCGCCGCGCTGATCACCAAGGCGACGGGCAAGGAGCCGTACTTCGCGGGCAAGCCGAACCCGCTGATGATGCGCACCGGCCTGAACGCGATCGGCGCACACTCCGAGTCCAGCGCGATGATCGGCGACCGGATGGACACGGACATCCTGGCCGGTCTTGAGGCGGGCATGCAGACGTTCCTGGTGCTCACGGGCCTGACGACGGAGGCGGAGGTGGACCGGTACCCGTTCCGCCCGTCGAAGATCGTGAAGTCGATCGCGGACCTCGTCGAGCGGATCTGAAACGGCAGGTGGGGGCCCGGTCTGCCCCCTGCGGATGCGAAATGACCCGAACGGGGCGAACCTGCCAGTACCAGGAGGTCACCATGCGTTCAGGTCCCATCGCTCTGCGTGCCGCGGGGGCGGCCTTGGTGCTGGTGCTCGCGCCCTCGGCGGGCACGGCCCTCGCCCACGACGGGGTCCAGGTCACCGTCGGCCCGTCCGCCGCGGCACCCGGCGGCGACATCGACGTCCGGGTCACCGGCTGCGAGGGCGCCACAGGCGCCGCCAAGTCCCCGGCGTTCGTCGCGGACGCGGAGCTCTCCGGGGCGGGTGGCGGCAAGAACCCGCTGTCCGGCGGCGCGAGGGTGCGGTCGGGGGTGGAGGAGGGGGCGTACGAGGTCAGCGTGACCTGCGACGGCCACGACCACGCCGGCGTCGGCACGATCAAGGTCGGGCGCCACCAGAAGCCGACGGGCCGGCCGACCGGGCAGCCGACGAACCGGCCCGCGACGCAGCAGCAGCAGCCCGCGGAGCGTGAACCCGCGCAGCACCAGGCGAACCAGCAGCAGGCGGACCAGCACCAGGCGGACCAGCACCAGGCGGACCGGCAGCAGCCCACCCGCCACGCCTCCCCGGTCGCGCCGGTCCGCGCGGGCGGCGGCGGGGCGGCCGCCTTCGCCGCCCCGGCCGCGCCCGGCATGGCGCAGACGGCGAGCGAGGAGGGCCTGGGCACCCCGTACACCCTCCTGGGCTTCGGCATGGCCGCCCTCGCCGCGGTGGCCGTCGCCTTCCGCAGCGCCCGCCGCCATGGTGGCTCCGGATCCGCATCCGGCTCCGGATCCGGGCCCGGCTCGGACTGAGGGACCAAGCCCGTGACGTCCGGGCGGGCGCTGACCGGGACGGCCTGGGCACTCCTGGTCCTGGGCCTGTGGGTGTGGGGCCGGGACACCGGCGAGCCGCCGGCCGGCCCGGCGCCGGCCACCGGCGACATCGCTGCCGTCGGCCGCCCGCCCGCCGCCCCGCTGCCCCCGGCGCACCCGCCGTCGGCCGCGGCGGCCGAGCCGAGCCGGGTCGAGATCCCGTCGCTCGGCATCTCCGCGCCGGTCGTCGCGCGCGGCCTGGACGCGGACGGGGCGATCGACCCGCCGCCGTACGACATGCCGCACACGGTCGGCTGGTACGGCGCCGGCCCCCGCCCCGGCGCCTCCGGGGCCGCCCTCCTCGTCGGCCACGTCGACACCGCGACCCGCCGCGCCGTCTTCTACGGCCTGAGCGCGGTCCGCCCGGGCGCGACGGTGGCCGTGACCCGTTCGGACGGAAGCGTCGCGCAATTCACGGTCGACGACGTCCAGGTCCTGCCGCGGGACGGCTTCGACGCGCGCCGGGCGTACGGGCAGCGCCTGCCGGACCGCGCCGAGCTGCGGCTCGTCACCTGCGGCGGCAGCTTCGACCGGACGTCGGGCGCGTACACGGCGAACGTGGTGGTGTCGGCGTATCTGACCGGCGTGACCGGCGTAGGGGAGTGAGCGACGCGGGTCGAGAGACGCCCGGCGGGGCTGAGAGACAGGCCCGGCGGCGTCCGGCGGGGCTCAGAGGCAGGTCCGGCGGCGTCCGGCGGGGCTGAGCGACCCGGACCCGGCAGGCGGGGGCGGAACCCACCGGCCGCCGGCCGGGTCCGGTCCTCGACCGCGGGCTCACGGACCGCGGGAGGAGCCCGGAGCCGCTGCGGGAGGTCGGGTTCCGCTCACTGTAAAGGAAGACCGGACACGACTGAGGCCCTTCACCTGATGGTGAAGGGCCTCAGTCTTCGCGTGCGCCGCCAGGGACTCGAACCCCGGACCCGCTGATTAAGAGTCAGCTGCTCTAACCAACTGAGCTAGCGGCGCCTGCTGACAGAGATAACTCTACAGGACCCCGGACCGTGCTCCTGACCATTTCCGGTCCCGCCCGGCCTGTCGGATGGTCGTATTGGGCCTTCGATCCGTCAAAATGCGATTTGTCCAGACAGTTGAGACACTGGCGCCCGTGCAGGAGCGCCAAAAGATCTTGACGAGTGTGGAGGGGAACGCATGAGTGTGCCGGTCTTCGAAGAAATCGAACCCGCGGCCGACTGCGGTTGCGCGGGCTGCGCCCGGCAGCGGCGCGACCTCGCCCTCGGCCTGCCGGTGCGCGCGGGCGGCCACCCTGCGGCCCATGGCGCACGCAGGGCGCTGGTCCTGGTGACGGCGGCGGGGGTGGCCCTGGGGGCCGGGGGCGCGGGAGCGGCGGGGGCGGCGGAAGTGGCGGGAGCGGTGGAGGGGGCGAGAGAGGCGGGAGCGGTAGGGGCGGCGGAAGCGGCGAGGGCGATAGGGGCGGCGGAGGCGGAAGCGGTGGGCGCGGTGGCCGTAGCGACCGAGGCCGGGGTGGGCCGCGCCCTCTCGGAGAACGCCACCGGGCCCGGGCCCGAGACCCCGCAGGGCGGCCGGGGCCCCCTCCACGGGTCGCCCGGACCGGGATCGGCACCCTCCCCGGGAGCGAACCCGACGACCAGTCAGATCTCCGCCGAGTCCCTGCGGAAGACCACCCGGGCGGAGATCATCAACCGCGCGAAGACGTGGGTCACGGCGGCGGTCCCGTACTCGATGGAGCGGTACTGGGCGGACGGCTACCGCCAGGACTGCTCCGGCTACATCTCGATGGCCTGGAACCTCCGCTCCAACGAGTGGACCGGCAGCCTCGACCGCTTCGCCGACCGGATCGACCGCGCCGACCTGCAGCCCGGCGACATCCTGCTCTTCCACAACCCTGACAACCCGACGCGCGGCTCGCACGTGACGATCTTCGGCGGGTGGACGGACTACACGCACGCCTCGTACATCGCGTACGAGCAGACCAAGCCCCACACACGGAAGCAGGCGACGCCGCTCGCGTACTGGGAGAACTCGGACCGCTACCTCGCGTACCGCTACAAGGGCGTGGTGAGCGGCGGGGGCGGGTCCGGGTCCGGGTCGGGGTCCGGGGCGGTGTCGACCCCGTTCCCGGGGGCGGCGATGTTCGGGCCGGGCGCGAACAACGCGTACGTCACCCAGCTCGGCCGGCTGCTCGTCGCGCGCGGCGGCGCGAAGTTCTACAGCCAGGGCCCCGGACCGCGCTGGGGCGAGGCGGACCGGCGCGCCACGCAGGCGTTCCAGCTCGCGCAGGGCTGGCAGGGCGCCGCGGCGGACGGGCTGCCGGGGCCGCAGACCTGGGCGCTGCTCGTGACGGGGCAGGGCAGGGACATCGGCGGTTCGAGTGGTTCGGGCGGATCGAGCGCATCTGCGAGCGGGTTCCCCGGGCGTGGCTACTTCCGTCCCGGCCAATCCAACGCATATGTGGAGAAGCTGGGCAAACAACTGGTGAAGCGGGGCTACGGCAAGCACTACACGTCGGGCCCCGGTCCGCGGTGGACGGAGGCGGACCGCCGCAACGTCGAGTCCTTCCAGCGGGCCCAGGGCTGGCGCGGCGGCGCGGCCGACGGCTACCCGGGCCCGGAGACCTGGCGGCGCCTTTTCCGATGACCCCGAGAACATGAGGTGACGACCGAATGACGCCATCGACCCCCCCGACCCCCTCCGACTCCGGCCCCGCCGCCACCCGCGACGCAGCCCGCACCGCCCGCCGCCTCACCGACGGCCGCCTACGCCCTGCGGGGCCGCCGGGTGTGGGGGCGGGCGCGCCCACCACGGTGGACGGTGCCGGCACGCCGGCGGGCGCGGGTGGGACGGGCGTTCAGCCCGGTGCCGGTGCACCGGCGGTTCCGGGCGGGGCGTCTGCCGTGTCGTCAGCGACCGGGGGAGGAGGGGCGGTCGAGGCAGGCCCCGGCCACCCGACGGCTCCGGCCGCCGGTTCTGCGGCCGTGCCGACGGGGCCCGGCCCCGCGCCCGGCGGAACCTCTGGCACGGGCGGGCCCACCGTGGGGCACGACGCCGGGTCGCAGGCCGGCTCGGCCGACGGCTCGGCGGCGCAGCCGCTCGGTTCGTCCGGGCTCGGTCACCCGGCGCCGGCCGGCGCCGGACAGGACCCTGGCCCCGCACCCGGCCCCGGGCCCTCGGCGGCCCGGACCGTCAGTGGGCCGTCGGGCGCGGGACCGGTGGCCGGCGCCGGCACCGGGCCGACGGCTCCGACCGCATCCGGGCAGGTCGGTCCCGGTCTCGCGTCCCACCCGGGGCCTGCGGCCGTGTCCGCCGCAGCGCAGGGCTCGCCTGACGTCGGTCGCTCGGCCCCTGCCGGTGCCGGGCCGGGCGGTCCCGGTCTCGCGTCCCACCCAGGGCAGACTTCCGTGCCCGCAGCGGGCGCGGGCTCTGGTTCGGTTGCCTCCGGCCGCCCGGCCGCCCACCCTGGCGCTGGCTCGGCGGCCGGGCCGGGGCGTACCGCCGGATCCGGCGGGGTGGTCCCCGGCTCGTCCAGCCTCGGGCCCGCGGCGGACCAGGCCGTCAGGGGGCCGTCCGGTGCGGGTACGGCGGTCCGTAGTGGCTCAGGGCCTACGGCTCCGGCCACGGCCGGGGAAGGCTCAGGCAACGCACCCGCCCCTGCCGGCGCCGCCGTCCGGCCGGTACCGCAGAACCCCGGTCCGACGCGCGCCGGCGCGGACGGTGCAAGGTCGCCGCAGGCGCCCCCAGAGGGCCCTCGCCCCGCGAGCGCTCCTTCCGCTGGTACCGACCTCGGGCGCTCCGCGCCCCCGCCCGCCAGTTCCGATGCGCCTCAGGCGCCCTCCGCGGGTCCGGTTCGCACCGCTGAGGCGCCGTCCGCCGCGGGCTCGGCGACCGGCGTCAGCCCCGCGCGCGACCACGGAGCCGCTCCTGGTTCGCCGCAGGCACACCGCCCGGCAGGCGCAGCCGCCTCGGGTCGGCCGCCGGCTTCCACTGCCGAGGGCTCGGCGTCCGAAGCCGGCCCTGCGCGTGACCAGGGAGCTGCTTCCGGTCCGGCTCAGGCGCATCGTCCGCCGGGCGCAGGCACCGCCGGGCGTCCGTCAGTGTCCACCGATCCGGCTCCCGCTGCGGCGTCCGCTGCCCCGGCTCGCGGCCCTGGTGCGCCGTCCGCCATGGGCTCGCCGACCGGTGTCACCCCCGGCCGCGACCATGGAGCCGCACCCGGTTCTCCGCAGGCGCCCCGCCTGGCAGGCGCAGCAGCCGCCCCAGAGCGCACCCCGATGGCCACCGACCCGGCACCGGCCCGCGCTTCGGCGACGCCGGGCCCGACTTCCGCTGCTTCCGCGTCGCAGGGCACGGATCCCGCGCCCGCAGACTCCTCCGGCCCCGGCCGTCCGGCCGCGCCCGCCGCCGCTGCCGAGGCGTCCGCCCCCGGCCCCAGCCGCCCCGCGGCGTCCGTCACCGCAGGCCAGGCGTCCGTCTCTGGTCCCGGCCGTCCGGCCGCGCCCGCCGCCGCAGGCCAGCCTCCCGCGCCCGGCTCCAGCCGCGCGGCGGCGTCCGTCACCGCCGACCAGGCGTCCGCCCCCGGCCCCAGCCGCCCCGCGGCGTCCGTCACCGCCGGCCAGGCGTCCGCCTCCGGCTCCGGCCGTCCGGCGGCGTCGGGCACCGCAGCCCAGGCTCTCGCCCCTGACCTCCGCCACCCCGCAGCCTCCATCGCCACAGGCCCGGAAGGCGCGGCCGCCGCCGACCCCGTCCCCGACGATGCCGTCGACCTCGGGTGGATCGCCGGTGTTCCCGGCTCCGCGGCCGCCGAGTTGCCGACCGGCGCGAGCGCGACTGCTCAGCCCCAGCCCCAGCCCCGGCGCCGCACCGTCATCGGTACCGAGGGCACGGGCTCGATCCCGGTGCATCTGCTGTTCCGGGACGAGGCGGAGGGCGGCGACGACGGGGGGCCGGCCACCGTGCCCGTACCCAAGACGACGGCGACGGCGACGTCGACGCCGCCGAAGAAGCCCGGCATTCCCGCGCCCACGCGGCCGACCCCCGCCCCCGGCAACCGTCCCGCGCCCACCGCCGATCCCAAGCTCGTCGAGCGGCCGGGGCCGGTGCTGGCCGGGTGGGTCGGGGTGGTGGGTGGGATGGTCGCGCTGCTCGGGTGTGCCGCGCTCGTGTGGTGGGCCGGGGCCGTGCCCGGTGAGCTCGCGCGGATGCTGCGGCTGCCGGCGCGGCCGTACAACGGGATCCCGCTCGGACAGTGGGCGCTCCTCGCGCTCGGCGTCGTCATGGCGCTGTTCTTCCTGGGCGGTCTCGGCCGCGGCCGGGTCGGATACGCGCTCGTGCTGACGCTCTTCGGCGACTACCGCGGCACCGTGCGCCGCACGGGGCTGCTCTGGGTGAGCCCGCTGCTGCTCCGCCGCCGGGTCGACGTACGGCTGCGGCACTGGCGCAGTGAGCCGCTGCCCGCCGTGGACGCGAAGGGCACCGCGCTGAACGTCGTCGTCCTCGTCGTGTGGCGGATCCGGGACACCGTCCGGGCGGCGCTCGGCGTGGACCGGCACGAGGAGTACCTGCGGGAGCAGGTGGAGGCGGCGATGGCGCGGGTCCTCTCGCAGCTGCCGGCGGACGCGTTCCACGAGGACGCGCCGACGCTGCGGGACTCGGAGGCGGTCGGCGAGGCCCTGACGCGGATGCTGTCGGCGGAGTGCGCGCCGGTCGGGATCGACGTGTTCTCGGCGCAGCCGACGCGGATCGAGTACGCGCCCGAGGTCGCCGCGGCGATGCAGCGCCGCCGGATCGCGGCGCTCGACGCGAAGCACCGGGACAGCGTGCTGACCTCGGTCGTGGATGCGGTGGACGACGTGGTCCACCGGCTGACCTCCCGTGGTCTGGTCGAGCTGGACGACTACGAGAAGAAGGCGCTGGTGAAGGACCTGACCGTGGCGTTCTACACGGGCCGTAGCGCCCCCGGGGAGGGTGCCTGACGCGGGGGCGCGTCCCGCTCCCGTACCGCCGCCGTCGGTATGGACATGGCCAACTTCCGTCCCTACCTTGGAGCTTGGTCTAGACCTAGAGCCGACGGCTCGAAACCCCCACCCGCACGCGTGCAGCACAGCCCAACAGAACTCCCCACGTTCTCCTGGAGCGACAGCATGCGAAAGAAGACAGGGATCGCGGCCGTGGCGCTCGGCGTCGCCGCCGCCTCCCTCCTCGCCACCACCAGCGCGAGCGGCCACGGCTACACCGACTCGCCGATCAGCCGGCAGAAGCTCTGCGCCAACGGCACCGTGACCAACTGCGGCGACATCCAGTGGGAGCCGCAGTCGGTCGAGGGGCCCAAGGGCTTCCCGGCCGCCGGGCCCGCCGACGGGAGGATCTGCGCGGGCGGGAACTCCCGCTTCGCGCAGCTCGACGACGCCCGGGGCGGCGCCTGGCCCACCACCAGGCTCACCGCGGGCCAGAGCTACACCTTCCGCTGGCAGTTCACGGCCCGCCACGCGACCACGGACTTCCGCTACTACATCACCAGGAACGGCTGGACCGGTACCAGGGCCCTGACCAGGGCCGACCTGGACCCCCAGCCCTTCCTGGTCGTCCCCTACGGCGGCCAGCAGCCACCCTCCACGCTCTCGCACACGGGGACCGTCCCGGCGGGCAAGACCGGCCGTCACCTGATCCTCGCGGTGTGGACGATCGCGGACACCGGGAACGCCTTCTACGCGTGCTCGGACGTCCAGTTCTGAGGCCGCTTCCGAGGCAGGTTCCGAGGCCGGTTCCAGGGCCTCCTCATCTGACGTGACGTCAGCTAGCATCCGGCCCCATGAGGACCGTCGCGGAACTCGTACGACGCCAGTGGCACGACCACCGGACCGGACTGAGGGACGAGCGCACCACCCTCACCCACCACCAGGTCGCCGCCGGCGCCGCCGCCCGCGCCGCCCTGCTCACGGAGCTGATGCCCGACCGGCCGGGGCGCGAGCCGCACCTC
This sequence comes from Streptomyces sp. NPDC004788, assembly GCF_053601115.1. Lineage (NCBI taxonomy): Bacteria > Bacillati > Actinomycetota > Actinomycetes > Kitasatosporales > Streptomycetaceae > Streptomyces > Streptomyces sp. NPDC004788. The sequence continues at coordinate 18,737 of NZ_JBSGBF010000033.1, read as the reverse complement.
GGTCTGCTGCTCGACAACACTCCGGAGTACCCGCTCTGGCTCGGCGCGGCGGCCCTCGCCGGGGCCGCCGTCGCCGGGATCAACCCCACCCGGCGCGGCGCCGAGCTGGCCCGGGACATCCGGCACACCGACTGCCGGCTCCTGGTCACCCAGCGCGCCCACCTCCCGCTCCTCGACGGGCTGCCGCTGCCCGGCGTACGGATCCTGGTGACCGACACCGACGCGTACGAGGCCCTGCTCGCCCCCTACGGGACCGCCACGCCCGACGACCGCTTCCTCCGGCCCGCCCGCCCCGACAGCCGCTTCCTCCTCTCCTTCACCTCCGGCTCCACCGGCGCGCCCAAGGCCGCCGTGTGCAGCCAGGGCCGGCTCGCCGCCGCCGGCGACTCGCTCGTGGCGCACTTCTCGATACGGCCGGAGGACACCCACTACATCTGCATGCCGATGTTCCACGGCAACGCCGTGATCGCCGACTGGGCCCCCGCGCTCGCCGCCGGCGCCGGGATCGCGCTGCGCGCCCGCTTCTCGGCCTCGCGCTTCCTGCCCGACGTGCGCCGCTTCGGCGCCACCTACTTCACCTACGTGGGCCGCGCCGTCCAGTACCTGCTCGCCACCCCGGAGAGCGCCCACGACCGCGACCACCGCCTCCGGCTCGGCTTCGGCACGGAGGCGGGCGCGGTGGACGCGGCCCGCTTCGAGGCGCGGTTCGGGGTGCGGCTCGTCGAGGGATACGGCTCCTCCGAGGGCGGGGCCGCGATCCAGCGGAGCCCCGGCACACCGGCCGGGGCGATCGGGCGGGCCGCGCCCGGCGACGACCTCGCCGTGGTGGACCCGGCCACCCGGCGCGAGTGCCCGCCGGCCCGGTTCTCGGCCACGGGTGTGCTGCTGAACGCCGACGAGGCCGTCGGCGAGCTGGTCAACCGAGGTCGCAGCCCCTTCGAGGGCTACTGGCGCAACCCCGAGGCCCAGGCCGCGCGCCTGCGCGACGGCTGGTACTGGACCGGCGACCTCTTCTACCGGGACGCCGACGGATACCTCTACTTCGCGGGCCGCACCGACGACCGGCTGCGCGTCGACAGCGAGAACCTCGCCGCCGCCATGATCGAGAACATCCTGGCCCGCTGGGAGCGCGCGGCGGGCGTCGCCGTCTACGCCGTGCCCGACCCCGTCTCCGGCGACCGGGTGATGGCCGCGCTGGCCCTGCGCCCCGGCGCGGTCTTCGACCCGGCCGCCTTCGCCGCCTTCCTGGGCGACCAGAGCGACCTGGGCACCAAGATGCCCCCGGCCTTCGTCCGGGTCGTCCCGGAGCTGCCCCTGACCGCGACGAACAAGATCCACCGGGTCGCCCTGCGCCGCGCCGGCCTCGGCTGCCCCGACCCGGTCTGGTGGCGACCGGCGCCCTCCGCCCCGTACGAGCTCCTCACCGATACCGCTCGCGAGACGCTCCGCCGTGCCTACGAGGAGCACGACCGCCCCTTCCCCGGCTGACCCGACCCGCATGACCTGGGCGGAAAACAAGGAAGCCCTCTCGCTTTCGCGAGAGGGCTTCCTCTGTCTGTGCGCCGCCAGGGACTCGAACCCCGGACCCGCTGATTAAGAGTCAGCTGCTCTAACCAACTGAGCTAGCGGCGCCTGCTGACAGAGAAAATACTACCTGGTCCCGAGGGGTGCTCGTGACCACCTCGCCGTCAGCCCCCGGATCGCCCGGTGGATCTCCTTGCGGACGGCCCTGCGGATCGGATCGCCCTAGATCGCCAGCGACAGCACCACCGGCGCCGCCCGCCGGTTCAGCGTGTCGGCCGCCGAGCGCAGCCGGTGCGCGTGCTCGATCGGCAGCGACAGGGCCAGGCAGCCCACGGTCGAGCCCGCCGTCAGCGGCACCGCCGCGCAGACCGTGCCCACCGCGTACTCCTGGAGGTCGAGCATCGGGACGGTCGGCGGCTGGCTGTCCAGCTTGGAGAAGAGGATCTTCTCGTTGGTGATCGTCCGGGAGGTCAGCCGGGCGATCTTGTGGCGGGCGAGGTGGTCGCGGCGCCCGTTCTGGTCGAGCTGGGTGAGCAGGCACTTGCCGACCGCGCTGGCGTGGGCGGCCGAGCGGAAGTCCACCCACTCGTTGACCTTCGGGGTGCGCGGGCCGTCGGCGAACTGGGTGATCTTCACCTCGCCGTCGATGTACCGGCTGATGTAGACGGCGGCGCCGACCGAGTCGCGCAGCTCGGTGAGCGTCTCCTGGAGCTTGCGCTCCAGGGCCTCGCGGCGGGTGACGCCGGAACCGAGGAGGACCAGGGAGTCGCCGATGACGTAGGCGCCGTCGGAGACCTGCTCCACGTATCCCTCGCGCCGGAGCATCAGGAGCATGGACGACAGATGGGCGACGGGCAGGCCGGTCTCCCGCGCGATCTGCACGTCCGTCACGCCGCCACCGTGCCGTGAGACCGTCTCAAGCACGCGCAGGGCGTATTGCACCGAGTGGAACGGCGCGGTGGGCTCGGGCTTCAGCGCCACGGTTTCCCCCTACCAGGTTGTGACCGCAAGCTTCCGTACCACGATAGCCGCCAAGCCCCCGCCACGGGGCGGCTGTTGGCGAGATTGATTCGGTGCTCAGGGGCCCTGGGCTGGGGTGCGCCACTCTGGCATATGCCATGGTCACAGCCCTGCCGGAGAGGGTGAGGTCAGGGCCGTGCGGGAGGCCGTCCGGACGGCCGTTCGATGCCGTTCCGGACGTGAAGATTTTTTCGGCGGAGCGGCTCGGAGGGAATAACCGGAGTCAGCCTCCAGTTGACCCCGTTCACCGGATCCCGCCGGCTCCCACCCCGTCCACTGATGTCTGAAAGGCCCCACGGTGAGCGACGACACGACGCGAGACGCGATTCCCGGAGACGCGATTCCCGGAGACGCGATCCGAGGAGACGCGATCCGAGGCGAGGTGCGCGGCACCGCGCCCGTACCGCTGTCCGTGCTGGACCTGGTCACCGTCGGCAAGGGGCGGACCGCGAGCCAGGCGCTCGCCACCAGCGTCGAGCTCAGCCGGCTCGCCGAGCGCCGCGGTTTCCACCGGCACTGGGTGGCCGAGCACCACTCCATGCCCGGCGTCGCCTCCTCCTCGCCCGCCGTGATCCTGGCCCACCTCGCCGCCCACACCCACCGCATCCGGCTCGGCTCCGGCGGCGTGATGCTGCCGAACCACGCCCCGCTGGTGATCGCCGAGCAGTTCGGCACCCTGGAGGCCCTCGCCCCGGGCCGGATCGACCTGGGCCTCGGCCGCGCCCCCGGCACCGACGGCGCCACCGCCGCCGCCCTGCGCCGGACCCAGACGCTCCACGAGGGTGCCGACGATTTTCCGGAGCAGCTCGCCGAGCTGACCCGCTTCCTCGACGACGACTTCCCGGACGGTCATCCGTACGCCCGGATCCACGCCGTGCCCGGCCCGGTGCAGGGTCCGAAGGGCCGCCCGCCGGTCTGGCTGCTCGGCTCCTCCGGCTTCAGCGCCCGGCTCGCCGGCCTGCTCGGCCTGCCCTTCGCCTTCGCCCACCACTTCTCGGCCCGCAACACCATCCCGGCCCTCGACCTCTACCGGGAGTCCTTCCGCCCCTCGGCGGTGCTCGACGCGCCGTACGCGCTGATCGGCGTCTCCGCGCTCGCCGCCGACGAGGCCGCGGAGGCCCGCCGGCAGGTGCTCACCGGCGCCCTGTCGATGCTGCGGCTGCGCACCGGCCGGCCCGGACTCATTCCCACGCCGGAGGAGGCCGAGGCGTACGAATTCAGCCTCGCGGAGCGCGAGTTCGTCAACGACTGGCTGGGGAACGTCGTGCACGGCACGGCGGACGAGGTGCGGGAGGGCCTCGACGCACTGCAGAAGCGCACCGGCGCCGACGAGCTGATGCTCACGGCGAACGCGCACGGCGCGGAGGCGCGGCTGCGGAGTTACGAGCTGATCGCCGACGCGTACGGGCTGCCGGAGCTCACGCCGGAGTCGTAGGAGGCGGAATTTCCCGGCCCGTTGGTTCAGCTTCGAACCGACCGGCCGGGGAAGCCTAAGTGAACCTTAAACCGCTCGTCACGCATGGTGGCGAGCGGTTCTTCGTTGTGCTGCACGTCTCTGACAAGGGCTTTCTTCCGGCAATTGGTCTAGTCCTCAATCTGGTTCAGACCATTGACGCGCTGTTCACGCGGCGGATATCACTGCTCCAACTTCCGTACCGCCACCCCTCCCGGAGGCCGCACGTGCACCCCCGCAACCCCCGCGCTCGCCGCAACCCCCGCACACCACTTCTCGCCGCCCTGCTCAGCTCGGCCCTCGCCGCCGGCGCCCTCGCCGCGACCGCCGGCCTCGGCTCCGCGCAGGCCGCCGACACCGCCGCCGCGCCGTCCACCGGCGGCGTCAAGATCGCGTACTACGACCAGTGGAGCGTGTACGGGAACGCCTTCTACCCCAAGCAGCTCGACGAGCGGGGCATCGCGGCCAAGCTGGACGTCATCAACTACTCGTTCGGGAACATCCACCCGACCGACCTCACCTGTTTCGAGGCCAACAAGGCCGCGGGCGACGACGCCAACCCCAGCGCCGGCGACGGTGCGGGCGACTCGTACGCCGACTACCAGAAGTCCTTCTCGGCCGCGGACAGCGTCGACGGCGTGGCCGACAAGTGGGACCAGCCGATCGTGGGTGTCTTCAACCAGTTCAAGGAACTGAAGGCGAAGCACCCCAACCTGAAGATCAACATCTCGATCGGCGGCTGGACCTACTCCAAGTACTTCTCGGACGCGGCCAAGACGGACGCCAGCCGCAAGAAGTTCGTCGCCTCCTGCATCAAGCAGTACATCCAGGGTGACCTGCCGGTCGAGGGCGGCTTCGGCGGCGCCGGCACCGCCGCCGGCATCTTCGACGGCATCGACATCGACTGGGAGTACCCCGGCTCGCCCGACGGCCACCTCGGCAACCACTACGCCCCCGAGGACAAGCAGAACTTCACGCTGCTCCTCGCCGAGTTCCGCAAGCAGCTCGACGAGTACGGCGCCGCGCACGGCGGCAAGAAGTACCTGCTGACCGCCGCGCTGCCGGCCGGCCAGGACAAGATCAAGAACATCGAGACGGACAAGATCGGCGCGTACCTCGACTACGCGAACATCATGACGTACGACATGCACGGCGCCTGGGACGGCGACGGGCCGACGTACCACCAGTCCCCGCTGTACTCCGGCAGCAACGACCCGACCGACGTCATCAAGCCGGGCACCGAGAAGTACTCGATCGACAACGCGATCGACTCCTGGCTGGACGGCAAGCCCGCCTACGGCATCACCGGCGGCTTCCCGGCCGACAAACTGACCCTCGGCTACGAGTTCTACTACCGCGGCTGGAAGGGCGTCCCGGCCGGCACCACCAACGGCCTCGCCCAGACCGCCACCGGCGGCTCGAACGCCCGCCCGCTCAGCCAGGCGGCCGGCATCGCGTACTACAAGGAACTCGGCGGCATCGTCGACAACCCGGCGACCACCTTCTGGGACGACCAGGCCAAGTCCGCCTACTTCTACAAGGACGGCGAGTTCTTCACCGGTCTGGACAAGCGCACCATCCAGGCCCGCGCCGACTACGCCCACCAGCGCGGCCTCGCCGGCGCGATGATGTACTCGCTGCTCGGCCTCGACGCCAACGCCACGCTCTTCAACCAGATCGTCGACGCCGTCGGCTCCTCGCCGACCACCCCGACGACGCCGCCCACCACGCAGCCGACGCCGTCCCCGACCACCACGACCCCGACCCCGACGCCCACGCCGACGGGTGGCACCTGTACCGCCCCGGCGTACGTGGCCGGCCAGGTCTACACCGGCGGCCAGACCGTCTCCCACAAGGGCCACAACTGGAAGGCCAAGTGGTGGACGCAGAACGAGGAGCCGGGCACGACCGGCGAGTGGGGCGTCTGGCAGGACCTCGGCGCCTGCTGACCCTCGTACCGGCTCCGTGAGAGCCACTGCCCCCGCCCGGAATGTCCCTCCGGCCGGGGGCAGTTCCATGCCTGCGGTACGGGTACGGGCACGCGTACAGGTGCGAGTGCGGGTGCGGGCTACGCCGGGAGCGGTTCCACGGGCAGGGGCGCGACGCCGATCAGGTCGGCGATGCGCTCCGGGGCCACCGCCCGCGAGTAGAGCCAGCCCTGTCCGGTGTCGCAGCCGATCCGGCGCAGCCGGGCGGCCTGGCCCGAGGTCTCCACGCACTCGGCGGTGACCGTGAGCCCGAGCCGGTGGGCGAGCTGGACGAGCGCCTCGACGATCAGCTCGTCGGCCGGGTTGGCGTGCGCCTCGTCCTGGAAGCCGCGGACGAAGGAGCCGTCGAGCTTGAGGACGGAGACCGGGAGGCGGCTGAGGTAGGCGAGGTTGGAGTAGCCGGTGCCGAAGTCGTCGATGGCGATCCGCACGCCCATGTCGCTGAGCGCCTGGAGGGCCTGGAGCGGCCGGCCGGCCGAGCCCATGACGGCGGACTCGGTGAGTTCGAGCTGGAGCAGATGGGGCGCGAGCCCGGTCTCGGCGAGGATGCCGGCGACGTCGGCCACCAGGTCGGAGTCCCAGACCTGGCGGACCGCCACGTTGACGCTGACGAAGATCGGCCGGTCACCCGGGTGGTCCTTCTGCCACTGCCGGGCCTGCCGGCACGCGGTCCGCAGCACCCAGCGGCCGAGCTCGACGATGGAGCCGTCCTCCTCGGCGATGCCGACGAACCGATTCGGCGTCAGCACCCCGAACTGCGGGTGGTGCCAGCGCACCAGGGCCTCGACGCCCCGCACCGAGCCGTCGGCGAGGTCGACGAGCGGCTGGTACTCGAGCGTGAACTCGTCCCGCTCGACGGCCGGTCGGAGGGTGGAGGAGAGCGCCTGCCTGGTCATCCGGTGGGCGTTGCGCTCGGGGTCGAAGAGGGTCCAGCGGGACTTGCCGTCGGCCTTGGCCCAGTAGAGCGTGGTGTCGGCGGCCTGCATCAGGCAGGTGGCGGAGGAGCCCTGGGCCGGGCGTTCGACGACGCCGATGGAGGCGGAGACCGAGAGCCGCTGCCCGGACAGGTCGAAGGGCTCCTGGAGCGCGGTCAGCGCGGACTGCGCGAGATCGGCCAACTGCTCGGTGCCGGTGGAGTCCTCGACCAGGATCGCGAACTCGTCGCCGCCGAGCCGGGCCACCAGATGGCCGCCGTTGCGGGTGTATCCGTAGCCGTCCGCGCACTCGGTGAGCCGGCCGGCGACGGCGGCGAGCAGCCGGTCGCCGACCCGGTGGCCGAGGGTGTCGTTGACCGCCTTGAAGCCGTCCAGGTCCAGGTAGACGATGCCGATCCGCCCTGTTCTGCCATGCCCGTACGACTGGTACGACTCGTACGACCGGTCGGGAGCCGGTTCCGGACCGCCGGGCGCGGCGCTCTCGACGGCGGCGTTCTCGATGGCCGCGGTCAACCGCTCGAAGAACAGGGTGCGGTTGGGCAGCCGGGTGACCGGGTCGTGCATCTGGAGGTGGCGCAGCCGGGCCTGGAGCTCGCGCCGGTCGCTGATGTCCGCGACCGACAGCAGCACGCGGCCGCTGTCGGGTACGGGTGCCACGGTCACCTCGGCCCACAGGGAGCGTCCGTCGGGGTGCTTGAGCCGGCGGGTGCAGCGGAAGCGGGAGCGCCGGCCGCTCAGCACCTCGCGGTAGGCGTGCCAGGTGCGGCCGTCGGAGCCGAGGTCGACGAGGTCGGCGGCGGCCTGCTCGCGCAGGGCGGCGGCGTCGGTGCCGAGCAGGGTGCCGAAGGAGTCGTTGGCGGCGAGGACGATGCCGTCCCGGTCGACCATGGCCATGGCGATCCGGGCGGCGTTGAACGCGGCGCGGTAGTCGCGGAGTTCGGAGTCGCGGGGCCCGGAGTCCCGGAGTTCGGGGTCGCGGTGGCCGGGGTCGCGGAGTCGGGAGTCGCGCGGGTCCCGGAGGTCGGATTCCGCTGCCGGGGGGTGACTCTCCGTGAGCGTCGGCTCAGCCGACGGGTGCACTGGTCCTTCGGGGGTTCCGCTCACCGCTCGCTCCCGTAGTGCGTTCGGGCCGTACAGATGTGGTCGGAATGGTCGGCCAAGGAAAGTGTGCCGATCATAGAGGCTGGCCGGGGCGCCGTTCCAGCTCCGAGGCCCGTCGCGGGCCTTCGGCGGGCTGTGAGGCTGCCCACCCGGACCCTCCGCCCGATCGTTTCTGCGCGGGTCTGACACGGGTCGACGAGGGCCTGACCGAATGTGACTTTCCGTGAGCTGACGCGTGCACGTGTCGCGTCGACCCGGTGGGTCCCGCTCACCCGACCGGGGCAGCGGAAAGGTGCGAAACCTGGCAAACCACCACAAGGTGGGTGAGGTGTCGCACATTCCGGAGCGGGAGGTCCACGTGAGGGGTCACGTGAAGGGTCAGCAGCCACCCGGGCGAGTGCACGGGCCGGTACGCCGCTCGCGCCTGCGGGCCGGCGCGGCCGCCTTCACCTCCCTCGCCGCGCTCGCCGCGACCGGCCTGGTCGCCGGCCCGGCCGTCGCCGCGCCCTCTGCCGGCCCCTGCGCCCTGCCCCGTACCGCCGCGCACCACTCGCTCGGCCTCGACACCTGGAACGGGTCCTACCCGCGCCCGACCCGCGCCCTCGACGCGGTCATGATCTTCCTGTCCTTCCCGGACTCCACCCCCATGACCACCCCCGCCCAACTCGCCGCCGACCACTTCCCCGGCACCTCCGAGTTCTTCGAGCGCGCCTCCTACGGCCGCTTCAGCCTGCGCGTCCATCCGCAGAAGAGCTGGACCCGGATGCCGCAGAACTCGGCCGCGTACGCGATACGGCGGGACTGGAGCGCCGAGCACCGGGCGGCCTATCTGCGCGACGCGATCCGGGCCGCCGACGCCTCGGTCGACTTCTCGCGCTACGACATCGTCTATCTGGTCGCCGACCCGGACGCGCCCGGCGTGGACTCCGACGCCACCAAGGTGGTCAACCTCGAACACCCCCTGGAGGCCGACGGCACCGAGATCAAGCGGGTCGTCACGGTCTTCGAGCGCCATCCGCCGGACCGCAACGTGCTCGCCCACGAGACCGGCCACGTCTTCGACCTGCCCGACCTCTACCACCGGCCGACCGACGGCAAGGGCGACTGGGACACCTACGTCGGCGACTGGGACGTCATGGGCAGCCAGTTCGGGCTCGCGCCCGACCTCTTCGCCTGGCACAAGTGGAAGCTGGGCTGGCTCGACCGCTCCCAGGTGAAGTGCGTACGCGGCCCGGGCACGCACGTCGTCGGCCTGGAGCCGGTCGCCGCCGCCCCCGTCTCCGGCGGCACCGTCGGCACCCGGCTCGCCGTGGTCCGTACGGGTGAGGACAGCGCCCTCGCGATCGAGGCCCGCTCGGCGACCGGCAACGACAAGGACACCTGCACCGAGGGCGTGCTCCTCTACCGGGTCCGCAACCAGGCGGCCTCCGGCGACGGCCCCGTCGAGGTCGTCGACACCCACCCGCACACCGAGGCGTGCTGGGAGCGCTCGGTCTACCCGCCGCTCGCCGATGCGCCGCTGCGCGAGGGCGAGTCGTACACGGTGCCGGGCACGGGCGTACGGGTGGAGGTGGACGGGCGGACGAAGGCGGGCGTGTGGACGGTGCGGATCAGCGGCCCGCAGCCGGTGCGGTGACCGCGCGACCCCACAACGAAGAAGCCCCTCGCTTCCGCGAGGGGCTTCTTCCGTCTGTGCGCCGCCAGGGACTCGAACCCCGGACCCGCTGATTAAGAGTCAGCTGCTCTAACCAACTGAGCTAGCGGCGCCTGCTGACGTCGTAGACATTAGCATCCGGATCCGCCGAAGCAAAAATCGATACCCGCAGATCGGCCGCCCTAACCGTCCGGACCGCCCTGGCCGCCCGCACGCAGGCCCACAGCAGCACCTCCGGCCCGGGCAGCCACGGCTTGCGGGTGTCGGGGGCGACGAGCCAGCGCGGACCGGCGGAGTCGTGCGGGGTGAGCGGCGGGACGGTCACGGCGTCGCCGATGCCGTGGCAGAGCGGCCGGGGCACCTCCCGGCCCCACTCCTCCCAGTCGAGCAGGGACGGTAAGCGCTGGGCGGTGCCCGGGGCCGCGAAGAGCAGCATCCGGCCCCGGTGCACCGCGACGGGCCCGCAGCCCGGGCCCTCGGCCCACAGCCGGTCCAGCATCCGGCGTCCGAAGGTCGGCTCGACGTTCACCACGTCGAAGGCCGTGCCGCAGGGGAGTACGGCGGGGGAGGCGGGATGCCGTTCCCAGGTCGCGAGCGCGGGGCCCGGGCGGGACGTGGCGGAGGCGAGCCAGGCGGCGCCGTCCTCGGTGACCCGCGCCGGCTGGTGCCGGCAGATGTCGTACAGGATCGTCGTCTCGTCGCTCAGCCACGTCGTCATGCCAGAGGTCTACCGGCCGTGACGGTGCCGTCTCGTCGGGTTGCCGAAAATCCGGACACGGCGGGGTCCGGGGGAGTATCTTGCGCCCCGGCATATGCCAGGAGGTCGAGCCTCCCGGCCTACTCCTCCGGGTCGCGGCCGCCCGTGCGGATCAGGTCCTGACCGAACTCGATCATCTTGCGGGCGTAGTCCTCGGTCCACTCCGCCCGCTCGGCCACGTCCGCCGCCGTCAGCCGGTCGAACCGGCGCGGGTCGGCGAGCTGTGCCGCCGCGATCGCCTGGTACTCGATCGCCCGGTCCGTCGCCGTGCGGAACGCCAGCGTCAGCTCGGTCGCCCGGGCGAGCAGCTCCCGCGGGTCCTCGATCCTCTCCAGGTCGAAGAAGTGCTCCGGGTCGGCGGCAGCCTCGGCCGGTTCGAAGATCAGCGGCGCCGGCCTGACCCGCCGCTGCCCGCCCCGCTCCGCGGATTCCGCCATGATCCCTCTCCTCCTCACACACGCGGCCCGGACACCCGGGCCACCTCCCATTCTCCCGCGCCTGGCAAGAGGGCCGACGGGGCCTGCCCAAGGGGCCCAGGTCACCCGGTGCTCCGCGAGGTGCGAGAGCACCGCGTGGATCGCCTCCCCCCCAGCCGTCGGGGGCCGTATTCATCGGCCGACTCAGGCGGCGTGCCGGACTCCGTCCGGCGGCACCGTGGCTGGGGGCGACGGCCTCAGGGCGTCCAGGCCACCCGGTGCTCCGCCAGGTGGGACAGCACCGCGTGGTTCGCCTCCCAGCCGTCGGGGAACTTCACCGTGACGCCGAGCTGGACCGGTTCCGTCGACGGGTGTTCGTCGAGGAGTTCGGTGACGCCGGCGCGGCAGACGACGATGCAGGCGTGGCGGTGGCGGGAGGTGAGGACGCAGAGGCGGCCGGTCTCCAGGTGGAAGGCGGTGGCGTCGGGGCGGCCGGAGAGGGGGTGGAGGACGACGGTGACGTCGTACTCGCGGCCCTGGAGGCGGTTGGCCGTGTCGACCGTGACGCCCGTGACGCCCACGTCGGCGAGCGCGGCGCGGATCGCGGCCGCCTGGTCGCGGTGGGCGGTGCCGACGGCGATGCGGTCCGGGGTGAGCGGGACGGGAGCGGGGGACCGTTCGCTGACGGCCGCGCCGCCGCGGTCGAGGAGGCGGCGGACGACCAGGGCGATCGCGTGCACGGCCTCCGGGTCGGTGCGCGGGGTGTGGCGGGCGGGGAGTTCGAGCAGGCCCCAGCCGGAATCGGCGGCCTCGTCCAGGACCCGGTCCGGGGCCGAGCCGTCGGAGGCCACGCCGAAGGAGAGCTTCCGGTCGCCGTGGCCCGTACCGCTGCGGAACGGCGTGTACGGGTAGAAGGCGTCGGAGACGAGCGGCGCGGCCGAGGCGGGGAGCCGCCAGGAGACCGGGAGGCGGTGCTGCGGCAGCTCCGGGTTGTGGGCCAGGAGGGTGGAGACGGCGGACGCCGAAGGGTCGTACGAAAGCCCCGCCCACTGCTCCGCGCCCACCACCGAGAACGGGTCCAGCTGGCCCGGGTCGCCCACGAACAGCGCCCGCTCGAACAGCCCCGCCACGGCGAGCAGCGCGTCCGAGCGCATCTGGTACGCCTCGTCCACGATCGCGTGCGCCCACGGCTCGACGTTCTTCACGTGCGCCCACTTCGCGGCGGTCGAGATCACCACCGGCAGCCCGGCGAGATCCGCCGGCTTCGACGACTTCCGTACGTGTTCGAGCTCGTCGAGCGCCTTGTCGTACGGGTCCGAGTCGTTCGAGTGCAGCCGCCCCACGCCGAGCCCCGGCTCCTTCTCGGCGAGCCGCAGCACCAGGTCGTCGACCTGCGCGTTGGTCTGCGCGACCACCATCAACGGGCGTCCCGCAGCGGCCAGTTCGAGCGCGGCGCGGACGACGAGCGTCGACTTGCCGGCGCCCGGCGGAGAGTCCACGACCACGCCACGTGCGGTGCCGTGCAGGGTGTCGGCCAGGATCTCGGCCGTGGCCCGGGCGGCCTCGGCGGAGGGGTCGAAGGTCACAGGATGTCCTCGGTGGTCACGGCGTCGGGCAGTTCGGCGGCGGCGTCGTCGGAGCGCGGGGGGCCGCCGTGCGTCCACGGCGTGTCCTCCGGGTCCGGCAGCTTCGCCCCCGGCCGCTGGTCGTGCTCGAACAGCGTCCAGACGATCCGCTCGCCCTTCTCCGGCACCGAGCCCTCCGCCGGCTCCTTCGACCGGCCCATCTTGTCCAGGAGCCGCAGCACGAGCGACCCGTCCTCCTCCGCGTACGCGAACTCGGCCGTCTGCGGCTTGCCGTCCAGCGAGCGGTACACCTTCACGCCCTCGGCCAGGTGCGGCCGGTCGTCCGTGCGGACGGTCAGGAGAGGACGCGGGCGGTTCTTCTCCGTGCGCGCCATCACGACTTCCGTGATCTCCGCGACGAACGCCTCGCCCGCCAGCCGCCGCCCCGCCATCACCAGCGGGTCGTCGAGCGCCTCCTGTGCCTCCAGCTGGCCCTGCGCCTGCTCGCGCGCCGCCAGCTTCTGCGCCGCCGTCACCGCGTCGTCACGGCGCGGCTGCGGCGGCTCGCCCGCCGCGATGCGGTCCCGCTGACCGGTGAACGACCAGCGGTCCCGGGTCCAGCGGTCGGCGACCCGCGCGCCCTCCGGCAGCTCGCGCAGCAGGTCGAGCGCCCGCCACACCGCGTACCAGGTCGGCTTCAGCTGGGAGACGATCAGGCGCCGGATCTCCCGCTCGGCCAGCGTCAGCGCGGCCAGGCCGTCCTCGGCCGCGCCGCCGTCCTCGGCGGCGCCGAGCGCCTGCCGGGCCCGGTCGTACGCCTCGACCGCGGGCGCGAGCAGCCGGTTGTCGAAGGCGGGATCGGTCGCGGGCCCGGCCGGCGGGCACAGCAACTGCCCCTGTCCGTCCCGTCCGAGCTCGGCGCGCAGTGCCGCCTCCGCCCCGGACTCTCCCTCGCCGGGAGCGATCCAGGCGAGCAGCGCGCCCAGGTGCTGGTCTTCCAGGGACGACTGGCCGGTCGCCCAGTGCCGGTTCAGCAGGTCCGTCGCCGCCACGAGCAGCGAGGTGCCCGGCACCCGGGCCCGCTCGCCGAAGTGCGTCAGCCAGCGCCCCAGCAGCGGCACCCGGGGCGGCGCCGGGAACGGCGTCTCCGGGTCCTGCTCGGCCGTGCGGCGGAAGCGCGTCGACCGCCCGAGGAGGCGTACGTACTCGATGCCGGCCCGGCTCGGCACCACCAACTGCGGTGCGTCCGCGCACAGTTCGACCTCGACCTTGACCTTCTTGCCGGTCTCCGGGTCGGTCTCGGACCGCTCGGCCGCCTCGACGACACCGGCGAAGGAGTCGACGTACGGCAGGATCTCGTCGGCCAGCTCGGCGAGGAACGCGAAGCGCAGGTCCCGGTCGCGCGGCTGCGGCACGACGAGCAGCCGCGGCTCCTCCGGGTCGGTGCCGACCAACGCCCCGAGCGGTGCGCCCGCCTCGCCCGACGTCGTCAACGGCACGAAGACCAGGGGTCGTTCCGACAGGTGCCGGTGCCGCACGGTGGCGAGCGGCTGGGCCCGGCCGGCCTCGACGGCCTCCATCCGGGCGAGCACGGAGATCAGCGACATGCGGACACCTCCGCGCCGCCGGTGGCTCCCGTGGCCCCGGCGACCTCCGCGCCGCCCGCGGCCCCCGCCGCCTCCAGCGCCTCGGCCCGCAGCGCGCGCGCCCTGCGCAGCGCCTCCACCGTCGGGTCGTCCGGGTCGCCGTCCTCGCCGCGCGCCGCCGCCAGGACCGCGCCGATCGTCGTCAGGCCGCCGAGTTCGCCGCGTACCGAACGGCCGAGGGTCGTCACCGCGTCCGCCGCGCGGGCGCGGGTCCGGCAGTGGAAGGCCAGTTCGCACGCGGAGAGGCACTCGGGGGCGTACGCGTGCGGCACGCACTCCACCGCCGAGGCCAGCTGCTCGGCCGAGCACTCGGCGACGTCGAAGGTCACGCCCTCCGGTAGCGCGTCCGCGATCTCCTCGATGCGGGTCAGCCGGGCCAGCTGGCGCCGGGTGACCGCGACCTGCTTGCGCACGTCCACCGCCGAACCCGTCGGCAGGTTGGAGAAGTCCTTCGGGCAGACGAGCAGCACCCGGTGCGCCACCGTCGCGCCCTCCGTGTGCGCCGCGATCCGGTCCAGGGCCAGCACGTACACGGCCGCCTGACGAGCCGCCGCGCCGACCTTCGACGCGTCCGCCGCGCCGTCGATCATCGGGAAGGACTTGATCTCGACGACCGTCCACCGCCCGTCGGGGTGCACCACGACCGCGTCCGGCTCCAGGTAGACCGGGGAGCCGGCCACCTCCAGGGCCAGCATCGGGTGGTCGAGCAGCGCCCAGCGGCCCGCCGCCGTCGCCTCGCGCAGCGTGAGCGCCGTGCGGGCCGCCCGGCCCTCGGGCCCGGCCGCCGCCAGCTCCGGCACGTCCACGGCGCCCGGCTCCGTGATGCCGAGCAGGGCGAGCAGCTCCCGGCCGCCGTCGGCCTTCACCTTCGCCTCGAACGCGTTGCCCCGGGCGATCGCGTACTGCGACTGGCCGAACGACGACGGCGCGCCCAGCTTCGCCGCGAGCGCGGTCTTGTCCACTCCGGCGCCGTCGAGGATCGCGCGCCGCCTGCAGCCCGGGTTCGCGGCCAGGGCGGCCAGGGCGCGCGCGTCGAGCGGACGCGGCACGGTGGCCGGTCCGCGCAGCTCAGCGAGCCGATGCCGGAGCGTCGTCTGCGGCGGTGTGGTCTGCGGCGGTCGGTGCGGACCGCTGTCCAGGGATGCGCTCACCCGCGGAAGTCTCCCATCCGCCACTGACAAGCGGGGAGTTTCGCGGGGATTCGCCCCCGAAGATCCGGTCCGCGAGACGGTCTGCGATCCGGTCCGCGACCCGGCGCACGTACGGCGTGAGCAGCAGGCCCACGCCCATCACCGCCGCCCCCGCGACCGCGTCGAGGAAGTAGTGGTTCGCGGTGCCCATCACCACCAGCGCGGTCAGCAGCGGATACGCCACGCCGGCCGCCCTGACCAGCGGCTTCCGCCCGTGCCGCCACAGCATCACCCCGCACCACAGCGCCCAGCCCACGTGCAGGCTCGGCATCGCCGCGTACTGGTTGGTGAGGCCGCCGAGCCCGCGCGGCGCGCTCGCCTGCCCGCCCCACCAGCCGTACGCGCTGAAGTGCGCCATCGTGTCGGTGAAGCCGTACATCGGGTCGAGCAGCCGCGGCGGGCAGGTCGGCATCAGCGCGAAGCCGACGAGGCCGAGGAGAGTGGCGGTCATCAGCCAGGTGCGGGCGGCCAGGTAGGCGGCGGGGCGGCGGCGGAACAGCCAGACCAGGACGGCCGGTGTGACCAGGTAGTGCAGGGACGCGTAGGCGAAGTCGGCGGGGATGCCGAGCGCGGGGGTCGCCGTGAAGAGGCGGTTGAGCGGGTGCTCGAAGTCGATCGCCAGCCACTCCTCGGTCCGCAGGATCCCGAGGCCGTGGCCGACGGCGTCCGAGACGTCCCCGGCGGCGAGCAGCCGCCCGGCGGAGTAGGCCGCGTACACCGCGGCGATCAGTATCAGCTCCAGCCACCAGCGTGGTCTGCGCCCGGCCATGCAAGGTCCCCCCACTCGTTCCTGATCGTGGGAGGACGCGGTCCGGGGCCGGGAGGTTGCCCGCCGGTCACCGGGAATTCGGGTGGGCGATGATGGACGGGCACCCGTAAGGGGACCCGTACCCGTGAACACCTGGAGAGCCTCCATGGCACCGCGCATCCTGCTCGCCCGGCACGGCCAGACCGAGTGGTCGCTGCTCGGCCGGCACACCGGCAGGACCGACATCCCGCTGCTCGACGAGGGCCGGCGCGGTGCGAAGCTGCTCGGCGAGCGGCTCGCGCGCGGGCCGTGGCAGGGACTCGACGGCGTCGAGGTGCGCACCAGCCCCCTGGTACGGGCCAGGGAGACCTGCGAGCTGGCCGGCTTCGGCGAGCGGGCGACGGACTGGGACGCGCTGATGGAGTGGGACTACGGCGCGTACGAGGGCCTGACCCCGCCCGAGATCCAGAAACTCCAGCCCGGCTGGTTCATCTGGCGCGACGGCGTGCCCGACGGGGAGACGATGGCCGAGCTGTCGGCCCGTGCCGACCAGGTCGTGGAGTGGGCCCGCTCGGCCGACCGGGACGTGCTGATCTTCGCGCACGGCCACATCCTGCGCTCGATCGGCGCCCGCTGGCTCGGCGAGGACGTCTCCTACGCCGCCCGCATCCGCCTCGACCCGACCAGCCTGTCGGTGCTGGGCTGGGCGTACGGCGCCCCCGCGATCGAGCGCTGGAACGACACCGGGCACCTGGAGTAGGCCCCTCGCGCGCGAGTCGCCCGTCCGCGGCGATGTACGCGGCTCAGTGCCGGCTGAGTGCGCGGCTGAGTGCGTGGCTCAGCGCGTGGCTCAGTGCGCGACTGAGTGCGCGGCGATGAGCCGGCGCGTCTGCGACAGCATCCGGCGGATCCGCGCGGACTCGACGCCGTCCAGGGACGCCTCCACCCGCCGTACCTCCGCCGCCGCCTCGTCGGGTCGGCCCGCGTGCGCGAGGTCGGTCGCCAGCTGGGCGCGGTAGAGCGCCAGGTTGCGGGCGAAGTGCGGGTCCTGGAGGAGCACGGCGCGCTGGGCGTGCCGGGCCGCGCGGGTCCAGTCGCCGAGCAGCGACCAGCACTGGGCCTCCAGGGCCTCCATCTCGGGCTCGCCGAAGAAGGACATCCACTCGGGGTCCTCGTCGGCGGCGCCCCGCGCGAAGTGGGTGTGCGCCCGGCCGAGGGCCTGCGCGCAGGCGGACCGGTCGCCGAGCCCGGCCCACGCCCCGGCCTCGCGCAGGCTGAGCAGCGCCAGCAGCCGGGCCGAGCCGAGCGGCTGGGCGGCGCGCAGTCCGGCCTGCGCGGCCCGTACGGCTTCCCGGTAGCGCCCCGAGTCGCGGGCCAGGAACGAGGTGTTGCAGAAGGCGTGCGCCTCCAGGGCCGCGTCCCCGGCCACCCGCGCGGTGGCGAGCGCCTCGGCGTAGTGGGAGCGGGCGTCGTCGAGCCGGCCCGAGTCGTGGGCGAGCCAGCCGACGGAGATGGCGAGTTCCCCGGCGCCGTTGTGCAGCCGGTCGGCGGTGGAGCGGCGGGTGGCGACGCCCGCGTCGAGCAGGGCGTAGGCGGTGCGCAGCGGCTGGGTGGCGCGCTGGTAGAGGCCGTCGGCGCCGTGCCGGTCGTCGAGCAGCCGGATGTTCCGTACGGCGTCCTCGACGGCGCGGACCTCGGCCTCGCCGACGCGGTGGACGCCGCGGGGCGCCGGGATGGTGGCCGCGGGGACGGCGGCGGTCCTGGAGGCGCCGCCGTGGGGGGCGGCGAGCGCCGCGGCCGGGCCGCAGAGGCCCAGCGAGGCGGTCGCCACGGTGGCGGTGCCGCCGGTCATGAATGCGCGACGCAGCACGTCGCTCTCCTCATCGTTCCGGGTGGTGAGGGCGAGGGGTGGCGGTGCCCCGGCCGCCACGGCGGCCGACCGCCGGCCGCGAACGGCCTCCCGCGCCGAGAACCCCAGGTCCGCAAGGCCCAGTCCGGGGAACATGTGCAGGAAGACCCGCTCGTACGCGTAGTTCGGGCAGCGGATCTCGCCCGCCTCCACGCGCCCGATGTAGCGGGCGTCGCATGCGACCTGCTCGCCGATCTCCCGCGCCGCCCGGCGGACGAGCGCGGCGAACTCCGCCGGTGAACGCTGTCCGCGGAGTCTGCGGAAGGCGAGGTTGGGAACTGCCCGTGACAACGCCATGGCCGAGCCCTCTCCTGGTGCTGCCGGTGTTCCGGCGGCAAGAACGTACCTGCTGTGACCGGCCGCGCACGCTGGGTTTGGCAACAAATCGGATATCTCGCCCGCGATCTGCCATGAACTGCCATCCTTTGCGGCGGCGTGCCGCCGTAGCCGTTGACGCGCACGGGCGTTGAACCAGGGTGTGGAGACGCGGCGCAGCCGGACCGCGTCTCCCGCTTCGGAGCGAGGAGGGTTCCATGGTGGAAACCGGAGCCATCGGGCCGGTCACCCGGCCGTACGCCGGGCCGGCCGCGTCGCAGTCGACCGAGCGGCACGCGCCCACCCCGGACGCCAGCGCGTCCTTCGCGACCCACACCGGGACCGGTCAGGCCTGCGACCTGGTGACCGTGCCGGCCCGGCAGGGGCTGGAGGCCGTGGACATCCTGCGCCGGGCCGACCGCCTTGGTGCCGGTGCTCTGGAAGCCGGTGCCGGTGCCGTTGAGCATCCACGACTCGGTGGCCAGGCCCCGGGTGTCGGAGCCGAGCGCGGTGCCG
>NZ_JBSGBF010000032.1:68847-79425 GCF_053601115.1 Streptomyces sp. NPDC004788 | reverse complement strand
GGGCCGCGCCCGCGCCCGGCAGGTCCGCCGCGCCCGACCCGCTCGCGTCCGGCCTGCCGCGCCGTGACGGGCCCGCGTCGCCGCCGCGCGGCATCCCGGTGGCCGGCCCGCCGACCGGCCCCACCGTCCCGGTGGCCGCGCTCCCGGCCAAGCCCGCCTTCCCCGACCTCGCGCCGCCGACGCCGGCCAAGCCGATGCCCCCCGTGGCCTCCAAGGCGTCCCTCGACGCCTTCGCCTCCTTCGACAAGGAAGCCCCGACGGTCGTCGTCGGCCCGCCGGTCCCGGCCCCGGCGGCCGCCCGGCGCGGCGGCGGCCTGCGGGCCGGCATCCTCACCGGCGCCCGCCGCAACATGGCCGCCGTCGGCGCGGGCGCCCTGCTCGTCGCCGTACTCGGCACCGTGGTGACCCTCGGCGCCACCTCCGGCAACGGCGACGACACCGGCAACGGCGACCGGGTCACCACCGACAGCACCGCGACCCAGGACACGCCTCAGGACGGCACCGGCGGCGAGACGGAGCCCAGCGAGGGCGCCACCGACAGCCCCAGCGACCCGGCGGCCCCGAACGCGACCGGCACGGCGAGCCCGAGCGCCACCGGCTCGGCCGGCACCCCGACGAGCCCGTCGGCCACGCCGTCGGCGACGGACGGCACGAAGCCGACGGCCACGGCGACGACGAAGCCGCCGAAGCCGTCACCGACGCCGACGAGGACCAGCACGCCGCCCCCCTCGCCGAAGCCGACGGAGACGCCGACGAATTCGCCGACCCCGACCCCGACGCCCTCGACCCCGACGCCCACCGGCACCGCCACCGGCACCAGCTCCTCCACCGTCAGCGGCTCCCCGGCCACCTGACCGGCGTGCGCCGGCGGACGCGAAAGGCCCGGGTGCGGTCCACCGCACCCGGGCCTTCGTCGTACCGCAGCAGTACCTGCCGGCGTCAGAACAGCCGCAGCTTGTCGTCCTCGATGCCCCGCAGCGCGTCGTAGTCGAGCACCACGCAGTCGATCCCGCGGTCGTTCGCGAGCACCCGCGCCTGCGGCTTGATCTCCTGCGCCGCGAAGATGCCCTTCACCGGCGCCAGGTGCGGGTCCCGGTTGAGCAGCTCCAGGTAGCGGGTCAGCTGCTCCACGCCGTCGATCTCGCCGCGCCGCTTGATCTCCACCGCGACCGTCGCGCCGTCGGCGTCCCGGCACAGGATGTCGACCGGGCCGATCGCCGTCGGGTACTCGCGGCGGACCAGCGTCCACCCCTCGCCCAGCGTCTCGATGCGGTCCGCGAGCAGCTCCTGGAGGTGCGCCTCGACGCCGTCCTTGATGAGGCCCGGGTCCACGCCCAGCTCGTGCGAGGAGTCGTGGAGGATCTCCTCCATCGTGATGATCAGTTTCTCGCCCGCTTTGTTGATCACGGTCCAGATGCCCGCCTCACCGTCGACGCCCTCCTTCAGGGTGCACGGCGGCGACATCCAGTTCAGCGGTTTGTACGCCCGGTCGTCGGCGTGGATGGAGACGCTGCCGTCGGCCTTCACGAGGATCAGACGGGGAGCGGAGGGCAGGTGGGCCGTGAGCCGACCGGCGTAGTCCACGGAACAACGGGCAATGACGAGACGCATGGTCCGCAACGCTACAAGACGGACGCCGTCCGGCGCGATTCGGGCGCCGGCGGGGCGCCGCAGACCGCCCGGCGCACGCCGTGGATGCGCCCAACACCCGTCACTTATCGGCCGGTTGTATGCCCATTCTCCTGGTGCGGGCCCGGGCCGACGCTTAACGTGGAGGACAGGAGGTCGTCGCCCGTGCACGCTGCGTGCGCGTCGCCGGCCCCTGTCCCTGCCCGCAAGACCCCGCCCGGCGGGGTCGCGAGAGGAGAACCCATGTCGCTCGACGTCTCACCGGCGCTGTTGGCACAGGCCGAGCGAGGCGAGGTCGACGAAGCCGACTTCGTCGACTGCGTCCGGACCTCCCTGCCCTACGCATGGGAGATGATCAGTTCTCTGGTGGCACAGCTGAAGGTCGACGGCGGAGAGTTCGCCGACAACCAGACGCCGCCGCCGAATGAGCAGGCACGTGGTCAGCTGCTGCGCGCGCTCGCGAGCGATGCCATTCGTGGTGCGCTGCAGCGGCATTTCGGGGTGCGACTCGCCTTCCAGAACTGCCACCGGGTGGCGGTCTTCCCCCTGGACCCCTCGGTGGACGAGCGGCTCGCCCGCTTCACCTCCGTACGGGGGCAGCTCCTCAACCAGTCGCCGGAACTGCGCGACTGCTGACAGACAGGCCCGGTGCCGCCGCCCCGCGTCGCGGGAGAGCACGACTGATGCGGGAGCGGCGACACGGTCTCTTTACGGCCAATCTCATCCGTCATATGTCACCCACCCCAGGCCCCGTGTCACACGAAGCACCAGGCCCCGTGTCACACGAGCAGCGGGAGCACCTCGGCGCCGAGCCGCCGGACGTTCTCCTCCGTGGCCGCGAGGTCGCCGGAGCCCTCGGCGAGCAGCGCGAAGCGGCTGATGCCCGTGCGCTCGGCGGTCGCCGCCAGCCGGTCCGCCGCGAGTCTCGGCGTGCCGACCGGGTGCAGCCCGCAGAGCAGTTCGGTGTACGCGACGGGATCGCGCATCACGCGATGCCGGCCGTCCACCGTCACATGGGCGTCGAGCCCCTGCTTCAGCCAGCCCGGCATCGCCTTCACCAGGGCCTCCGCCGCCTCCGGGGCGCGGTCCGCGAGCTGGACCACGCCGGCCGACACATGCCCGGCGCCGATCCGCGCGATCTCGTCCGGGTCCCGCCCGGCCTCCCGGGCACACCGCTCCCAGCACGCCACCATCTCGGCCTTGTCCTCGTCGCCGCAGTGCATGCCGAGCAGCATCGGCAGCCCGCGCTCGGCGGCCAGTCGCACGCTCTTCGGCGAGGTACAGGCGACCAGGACCTCGGGGGACTCCGGCCCGCCGATCAGCTCGCCGGGCGCCGGGACGACCGTCACCTCACGGAAAGCGAATCGTTCCCCCTCACCGCCCGCGGCGCCGACCCGCTGCTCGGTCAGCCAGCGCAGGAGCAGGTCGAGCGATTCGGGGAAGCCCTGCTCGTACGCCCGGAGTCCCGCGCCGAACACCTCCAGGTCGACCCAGGGACCGCCCCGGCCCACCCCGAGGGTGAACCGGCCGCCCGAGGTCAGGTGCAGCAGCGCCGCCTGCTCGCCGAGCGCCACCGGGTGCGCGCTCGGCAGCACGCTGACGGCCGTGCCGACCCTGATCCGGCGGGTCCGGCCGAGCAGCAGCGCGGCCAGGGTGACGGCCGACGGGCAGACCCCGTACGGCACGAAGTGGTGCTCGGCCAGCCAGACGGAGTCGAGCCCCGCCTCCTCGGCGACCTCGGCCGTCCGCACCGCCCGGTGCAGCGCCTCCTGCTGACCCTGGCCCGGGAACTGGGCGGCCAGGACGAACGTACCCACGCGCATCACGCTTCTGCCTCCTCGCGGCCGGCGCGTCTCCCCCTCGGACCTGCTCCTCGGAGGTCCCCCGGTGAACCCCTCGTACCGGCATCAACGCCTGACACGTGCCATAGGCAACGGCCGAACATGAAGTTCTTGCGATTTTCCGCTGATCGGCCACGGGCGGGTTCGGAGTCACCCCGTCGCGGCCCGTACGCTGGACGGAACCGTCCGTGTTCCCGTCCCCAGTGAGGTGTCGAAGTGTCCCCGCGCCACAACCGCTCCCGCGGAGCCGCGAAGCCGGCACGGCAGGACGACCAGGGCGACCGGTACGGCGGTGTGCAGAACACCGAGACCTGGCAGGGCGAGGAGTGGTGCGTCCGCCATGTCGCCGGCGCCAGCTCGCCCGGCAAGCGCTACCGCTGCCCCGGCTGCGACCAGGAGATCCCGCCCGGCGCCCCGCACGTGGTGGCCTGGCCGGAGTACGGCGGCGTCGACGACCGCCGGCACTGGCACAAGGCGTGCTGGAACGCGAAGGACCGCCGCACCACGAGGGTGCAGCGGTCCCGTAACGCGCCGCGTCACTGACCTCGGTCAGACATCCCGGTAGTTCAGCAGCGCGTACGCGGAGCCGAGGACGACCGCCGCCAGGCCGGCCATGATCAGCACCGGCTCCCAGCCGGCGGGACCCTGGTTCCGGAACGAGCCGGTGTCGTTGTAGAGCGCGATCATCTGCGCGGGGATCGCGTACGTGAAGAGCGCCTCCTGCACCGGGCGCAGCGCCTCGGAGAACATGAAGAGCGCCGCCACCAGCGGCAGCAGCAGCACGCCGATCATCACCGTGATCGCGCCCGCCGAGTGCCGCATGATCGCGCCGACGCCCATCGCGAGCAGCCCGAGCAGCGCCAGGAACAGCCCCGCGCCGACCGTGGCGCGCAGCCACTCCGCGCCGGTCGGCTGCGGGAAGCCGTCCACCATGGACACCTGCGCCGCGCCGACCGCCGCGGCGAGCAGCGTGGTGGTCGTGAAGACCAGCAGGAAGAAGACGATCGCCTTCGCCGTGAGCACCCGGGACCGGCTGGGGCAGGCGGTCAGCGTCGTACGGATCATGCCCGTGCCGAACTCCGAACTGATCGTGAGCACGCCCAGCGTCATCACGCAGATCGAGGCCGGCAGCATGCCGAAGAAGCCCATGACGAGCGCGGACTCGTTCGTCGGCGTCGGTTCGGCGGCGCTGACGATGGCGCCCACGCCGAGCCCGATGCCCAGCACGAGCAGCACCATCACCCCGAGCGTCCAGATCGTGGAGCGCACCGAGCGGATCTTGGTCCACTCCGAGGCGAGCGCGTCACCGAGGTGCGCCTTGCGCACCGGGATGGGGGAGACGTAGGCGTACGGGGACGGAGTGGGCGCGGTCATCGGGCGTCCTCGGGGTTCTGCGGGGCCTGGGGCTGGACCTGGGGCGGCTGCGACGGGGACTGCGGCGGCTGCTGCGGGGCGGCGTACGGGTTCTGTCCGGGCGGCGGCGGGGCGTACCAGCCCTGCTGCGGCACCTCCGGGATCTCGTACCCCGGCGCTTGCGGATGCGGCGGCTGGTGCGGCGGCAGCGGCGGCTGGAGATGGGCGAGCCGGTCGTCGGTGGAGCGGTAGTCCACGGCGCCCTGCGTCATTCGCATGTACGCCTCCTCCAGCGACGCCTGGTGCGGGGAGAGCTCCCACAGCCGGACGTCCGCCCCGTGCGCCAGGTCGCTGATCCGCGGCAGCGCGAGACCGGTCACCCGCAGCGCCCCGTCCGGCTCCGGCAGCACCTGGCCACCGGCCTCGGTGAGCACGGCCGTCAGCTTCTCCCGCTGCTGCGGCTCGGTCTGCGGGGTGCGCACCCGGGCGAAGTCCGAGGAGTTCGCCGCGATGAAGTCCGACACGCTCATGTCGGCGAGCAGCTGGCCGCGGCCGATCACGATCAGATGGTCGGCCGTGAGCGCCATCTCGCTCATCAGGTGGCTGGAGACGAAGACCGTGCGGCCCTCGGCGGCCAGCTTCTTCATCAGGTTGCGCACCCAGAGGATGCCCTCCGGGTCGAGCCCGTTGACCGGCTCGTCGAAGAGCAGCACCTGCGGGTCGCCGAGCAGCGCCGCCGCGATCCCGAGCCGCTGCCCCATGCCGAGCGAGAAGCCCTTGGAGCGCCGCTTGGCCACGTCCTGCAGGCCCACCACGCCCAGCACCTCGTCCACCCGCTGCGCCGGGATGCCGGCCAGCTGGGCGAGCGAGAGGAGGTGGTTACGGGCGCTGCGGCCGCCGTGCACGGCCTTGGCGTCGAGCAGCGCGCCGACCTGCCGGGGCGCGTTCGGCAGCTGCCGGAACGGGTGCCCGCCGATCGTCACGTGCCCGGACGTCGGCCGGTCCAGGCCGAGGATCATCCGCATGGTCGTCGACTTGCCGGAGCCGTTGGGCCCGAGGAAGCCCGTGACATGGCCGGGCCTCACCTGGAAGGAAAGGTTGTACACGGCCGTCTTGGCGCCGTAGCGCTTCGTCAGGCCGACTGCCTCGATCATTCTGTGGCCCCATCGACAGGTCAGGTCGTTCGTCGGGGCATGACGGCCTCGGCCGGAGCCCCCCGTACGAGCGAAGAGCTTAGCCAGCCGTTTACGGTTCCGGCGAAGCGGAATCGTGACCTTGCGCGGCGGATCGTGACCTTGCGCGGCGGCCGGGGCAGCGCCGGACCGCCGGCGGATCGCGGCCCGACCGCCGCCGGGACCGCGACCGGACTGCCGCCGGGCCCGGGCACCAGCCGGCTACGCGTCGCGCTTCTTCAGCACCAGGTAGCCGCCGAGCAGCGCCGCCGCCACCCAGATCAGCATGATCCCGAGCCCGCCCCACGGGCCGTACGGCGCCTTCTCCGAGTTCATCGCGTTGGGCACGACCCGCATGATCTTCGAGCCGGCCTGGTCCGGGAAGTAGCGGGCCACCTCCTTGGCCTTCGGCACGGCCGACAGGATCTGCGAGACCAGGAAGAAGAACGGCACCAGGATGCCGAGCGACAGCATCGAGGAGCGCAGCATCGCCGCCACGCCCATGGAGAAGATCGCGATCAGGCCCATGTAGAGGCCACCGCCGATCACCGCCCGCAGCACGTTGTCGGCACCGATGGAGGTCCGGTGAGTGCCGAGCAGCGCCTGCCCCAGGAAGAAGGCGAGGAAGCTCGTCGCGAGCCCCACCAGGAGCGCGAGCGCGCCCGCCACCGCGATCTTCGAGAAGAGGAAGGTCGCGCGTTGCGGCACGGCGGCCAGCGAGGTGCGGATCATGCCGGAGGAGTACTCGGTCCCGACCACCAGGACGCCGAAGACCACCATCGCCAGCTGCCCCAGGATCATCCCGTAGAAGCTGACCAGGGTCGGGTCGAAGGTGGCCTTCTCCACCTCACGCATGTCGTCGTAGGTGGCGTTCGTCAGCGCGCACAGCGCCGCGCCCATCGCCACCGTCACCAGCAGGGCGCTGGCGAGCGTCCACACCGTCGACGACACCGTCCGGATCTTGGTCCACTCCGACTGGAGGACCGCGGCTGCCGCTGCCATCTACCGTGCTCCCTCGAAGTCCTCGTCGCCGAAGCCCTCGCCCCAGCGGAACCCGGCCGCGGGCCCGCCGTCGTGCACATCCGTGCCGTGCGCGTGGTACTCCACCGCGGCCGCCGTCATCTGCATGAACGCCTCTTCCAGCGAGGCCTGTTGGGCGCTCAGCTCGTGCAGCACGATCTGGTTCGCCGCGGCCAGCTCGCCCAGCTTCTCCGTCGTCGTCCCGTCCACCTCCAGGACCCCGCCGGCCGTCTCGACCACGAGGAACCCGTTGGCGTGCAGCACGTCCCGCAGCCGCTCCTGCTGCGGCGAGCGCAGCCGCACGTAACTCCGGGAATTCTGCTGGATGAAATCCGCCATCGACGTGTCTGCCAGCAGCTTTCCCTGCCCGATGACGATCAGATGATCGGCCGTCAACGCCATTTCACTCATCAGATGGCTGGAAACGAAGATCGTCCGGCCTTCCGCGGCCAGCGCCTTCATCAGATTGCGGATCCAGTGAATTCCCTCGGGGTCCAGACCATTGACGGGTTCGTCGAACATCAGGATCTCCGGGTCGCCGAGCAGCGCCGACGCGATTCCGAGCCGCTGCCCCATGCCCATCGAGAAGCCCTTCGACTTCTTCCGCGCGACCGCCGTCAGACCCACCAGATCGAGCACCTCGCCGACCCGCCGCCGCGGGATCCGGTTCGACTGGGCCAGACACAGCAGGTTGTTGTACGCGGAGCGGCCGCCGTGCATCGCCTTGGCGTCGAGCAGCGCCCCGATGTACTTCAGCGGCTCCTGCAGCTCGCGGTAGTGCTTCCCGTCGATCCGCACCGTGCCGCTCGTCGGGTTGTCCAGGTCGAGCATCATCCGCATCGTCGTCGACTTGCCCGCGCCGTTCGGCCCCAGGAAGCCCGTCACCACCCCCGGTCGCACCGTGAAGGTGAGGTGGTCGACCGCGGTCTTCGATCCGAAGCGTTTGGTGAGGCCCTCCAGCTCGATCATGCGTCCCAACCTAAGGGCACGCGAAACCCCCCGCCACCGGAGTGACAGGGGGTTTTCGCGGAGCTGCCGCGCCGTCGCGACATCAGGGGTTCAGCACGACGACGGCCGGTGTGGCGGGGGCGGGGGCGTCAGCGCGTCTGCTGCGCCGGGACGCCCGCCGTGCGCTCCTCGTCCAGCGGGGAGCCGGCCGCGGCCACCGCGGCACCGGTCAGCGTGGCCAGCATCTCGCGGACGTTGGTCAGCTGCGCGTTGATGGAGTCGCGGCGGTTCGTCAGCGCCGCGAGCTCGCGCTCCGATTCCGAGCGGATCCGGTCCGCCTTGGCGTTCGCGTCGGCCACGATGTCCTCGGCCTGGCGCTGCGCGGTCTCCACCGTCTGACGGGCCCGGCGCTCCGCGTCCGTACGCAGCTTCTCGGCCTCCAGGCGCAGCTGCTCCGCCCGGTGCTCGATCTCCGCCAGACGCTTCTCCGCCTTCGCCTGACGCGAGGCCAGGTCGCGCTCCGACTGCTCGCGGCGCTTGGCCAGGTTGGTCTCGAAGTCCGCGGCGGCCTGGGCGGCCTTGGCGCGGGTCTCCTCGAAGAGGGCGTCGGCCTCCTCGCGCTTCGACTGCGCGTCCTTCTGGGCCTCGGCGCGCAGCGAGTTGGCCTCGCCCTGGGCCTTCTCGACGATCCGGACGCCCTCGTCCTCGGCCTTCGACTTGCGCTCGGCCGCGAACGCCTCCGCGTCGTTGCGGACCTGCTGGGCGGCCGACTCGGCCAGCTCACGGTGCTGCTCGGCGGCGCGACGGGCCTCCTCGCGCAGGTCCTTCGCCTCCTCCTCGGCGAGCCGCAGGATCTTCTCGACGCGGGCGCCGAGACCGGCGTACGACGGCTCCGCGTCGGACACCTGGGCCTGGGCGTTCTGCGTCTCGAGGTGGAGTTCCTCGATGCGCTTTTCCAGAGAGGTGATTCGGGCCAGAGCACTGTCACGGTCGGCGACGAGCTTGGTAATGCGGTCGTCCACCTGACCGCGGTCGTAACCACGCCGCACGAGCTCGAAGCCGAAGGGGGAGGAAGTGTCGCTCATGGGGTTCCTGTCGAATGAGACCGGTGAGGTGTTAGAGGGAATCCTAGGGGTCGAAGCGGCGTGTCATCGAGCGTATGCCCGTTTGATCTGGAGAATGTCCAGCCTTTTGAGTGGCTAGCTCTCGGAGGACTTGCCACCCGAACGAGTGGCCCCCGCGGACGCCCCCGTCTTGAGGCCGTCCTTCGCGCCACTGCCCGGCGCCTCGAAAGACTCCAACGCCTCCAGGACGTCCTGGACACGGGAGATCTCGGCATTGATGTCCTGGCGCCTGCGGGTCAGCATGTCCAGCTCGCGCTTGCCGTCGGTGACCGTCTTCTCGGCCTCCGCCACCGCGTCCGCCTTGATCTTCTCCGCCTCCGCGACGAGCCGGGCCTTCTTCTGCTCGGCCTCCTTCAGGAGCGCCTCGGCCTTCTTCACGGCCGCGATCCGGACCTTGCTGGCCTCCGAACTCGCCTCCGAGACCATCTCCTTGGCCTTCTCCTCGGCCTCGGCCTTCTGCTCCTCCGCGGCCTTGACCAGCTTGTCGACGCGCTCGCCCGCCGACTTCATCTGCTCGGCGGTCTCGCGCCGCGCCCGCTCGTGAAGTTCCTCGATCTCGCTCTCGACGCGGCTGCGCAGCTCCTCCGCCCGCTCCCTTATGGCGGTGGCGTCGCTACGCGCCCCGACGAGCAGCTCGTCGGCGTCCGTACGGGCCTTCTCCACCAGGGTGTTGCCCTCGATGGTCGCCTCGGCGACGATCCGCTCGGCCTCCTTGCGGGCCGCGCCGACCATCGTGTCCGCCTGCTCCTCCGCCTCCGTGGTGGCGCGCAGCGCCTCCTCCTGGGCCTTGGTCATCAGCTGGTCGGCCTGCTCGGCCGCGTCCGCGCGCTTCTTCGCGCCGGCCTCGCGGGCCTCGTCGAGCGTGCGGTCGGCCTCGGCGCGCGCCTCGGAACGCATCTCCTCGGCCGCGGCCTCGGCGTCCGCCCTGACCCCGGCCGCCTCGACGGCGATCCGCTCGGCCTCCGCCGTCGCCTCCGCGACGAGGGCCTCGGCGGCCTGCCGGGCCTCTTCGAGGACCAGCTCGGCCTCGACGCCGATCCGCTCGGCCTCCGTACGGGCCTCGCCGATGAGCGTGTCCGCCTGCTCGGCCCCGTCCGCGCGCCGCTTGTCGGCGGCCTTGCGGGCCTCGTCCAGGATCCGGTCGGCGTCCGCGAGCGCGGCGCTGCGCAGCGCCTGCGCGTGCGCCTCGCCGTCCACCTTGACCTGCTCGGCCTCGGCCCGCAGCCGGGCCGCCTCCTGCTCGGTCGCGTCCAGGAGTTCGGCGGCCTCGGTGGTGAGTCGCTCGGCCTCCGCCGCCGCCTCGCCGATGAGGGTGTCGGCCTGTTCGGCGGCGTCGGCGCGGCGCTTGTCGGCGGCCTTGCGTGCCTCGTCGAGGACCTGTTCGGCGTCGGCGCGCGCGGCGGCGCGCAGGGCCTCGGCCTCGGCTTCGCCGTCGGCCTTGACCTGCTCGGCCTCGGTGACGAGTTCGGCCGCTTCCGTGGTGAGCCGTTC
>NZ_JBSGBF010000032.1:0-68747 GCF_053601115.1 Streptomyces sp. NPDC004788 | reverse complement strand
GGCTTCGGCGGTGGCTTCGGTGATGAGGGTGTCGGCCTGTTCGGCGGCGTCGGCGCGGCGCTTGTCGGCGGCCTTGCGTGCCTCGTCGAGGACCTGTTCGGCGTCGGCGCGTGCGGCGGCGCGCAGGGCTTCGGCCTCGGCTTCGCCGTCGGCCTTGACCTGCTCGGCCTCGGTGACGAGTTCGGCCGCTTCCGTGGTGAGCCGTTCGGCTTCGGCGGTGGCTTCGGTGATGAGGGTGTCGGCCTGTTCGGCGGCGTCGGCGCGGCGCTTGTCGGCGGCCTTGCGTGCCTCGTCGAGGACCTTCTCGCCGTCGGCGCGCGCGGCGGCGCGCAGGGCCTCGGCCTCCGCTTCGCCGTCGGCCTTGACCTGCTCGGCCTCCGCGAGGAGCCGCGCCGCCTCCTCGGCGATGCGCTCGGCCTCCGCCGCCGCCTCGCCGATCAGCGCGTCCGCCTGCTCGGCCGCGTCGGCACGCCGCTTGTCGGCGGCCTTGCGCGCCTCGTCGAGGACCTGCTCGGCCTCCTCGGCGATGCGCTCGGCCTCCGCACGGGCCTCGCCGACGACCTTCTCGCCTGCCGCGGCCGCCTCGGAGCGGATCCGGTTGGCGTCCTCGCGGGCGTCCGCCCGGGTGCGGGCCGCGTCCTGCTCGGCCGAGGCCAGCGCGTCGGTGACCTCGGTCCGTACCCGCTGCGCGTACTCGGCGGTGTCCGAGCGGAGCTTCTCCGTCTCCGCGACGGTGTCCGAGCGGAGCTTCTCCACCTCGGCGGCGGTCTCCGAACGCAGCTGCTCCGCCTCGGCGAGCGCCTCCGTGACCGTCCGCTCCGCCAGCGCCTTAGCCGCCTCGGACTCCGCCCGGGCGCGCTCGCGCGTGCGGTTGGCGTCCTCGGTGGCCCGCTCCCGCTCCTCGTAGGCGTCGGCGCGGACCCGGTCCGCCTCCTCCTGCGCCTCGGTGCGGGTGCGCTCGGCGGCGTGCTCGGCCGCGCTGCGCAGGCCGGCGATCTCCTCCTCGGCCGTCTCGCGCAGGCCCGAGACCGAGTCCCGTACCTCCTGCGCGGTCGTCTCGGCCGTCGTGACCAGCTCGGTCGCGCGGGCCTCCGCCTCCTCGACCAGGCGGTGCGCCTCGGTCTGGGCGTCCTCGACCCGCTTGCGGGCGGAGGCGAGCAGCTCCTCGCTCCGTTCGCGGGCCAGTTCGCGCTCGCGGCCGGCCTCGGAACGGGCCGAGTCCAGCGTCTCCTCGGCCTCCCGGCGCCGCCGGTTGGCCTCCTCCTGGGCGGCGGCGAGGGCCTCCGCGGCCTCCGCGGCGACCCGCTCGGCGGCGGCCGCGGCCTCGGCGCGCAGCCGGTCCGCGGTCTCCTGCGCCTCGGACTTCAGCCGCTCGGCCTCGGTCTCGGCGGACTCGCGCAGCGCGGTCGCCGCGGTCTCCGCCTCCGTACGGGTGGTGGACGCGTCCGCGGCGGCCTCCGCGCGCAGCCGCTCGGCCTCGGTCTCCGCCTGCGCCTGCAGCGTACGGATCCGCTCGGCGGCCTCGGTGCGCTGCCGCTCGGTCTCCTCGGCGGCCTCGCGCCGGATCCGCTCGCCCTCGGCGCGCGCGTCGGTCAGCTCCTGGCCGGCCGACGCCAGCTTCGTCTCGGCCTCGGTGTGCAGCCGGGCCAGCTCGTCGGCGGCCTCCGCCTGCCGGGCCGCGGCGGCCCGCTCGGCGTCCTCGCGCAGCGCCGCGGCGGCGGCCTCCGCCGCCTCCTTGACGGACTCGGCCTGCTCCTCGGCCTCGGCGCGCATCCGCTCGGCCTCGGCGCGGGTGCGCTCCAGAGTCTCCTCGGCCTGGGTCCGCAGCGTCTGGGCGCGCTCCATCGCCTCGCCGCGCACCCGCTCGCTCTCGGCGCCCGCGCTCGCGCGCAGCTCGTCGGCGTCCCTGCGGGCCTTGGTGAGCAGCTCCTCGGCGGTCTTCGCCGCCTCCTCGATCTGGCCCACGGCCTCGCGGCGGGCCTCGCCGCGGATCCGCTCGCCCTCGGCGATCGCCTCGGCGCGCAGCTGCTCGGCCTCGCCGCGCAGCCGGCGGGCCTCCTCCTGCAGCTCGACCGTCTTGGCGCGGTACTCCTTGGTGTCGTCCTTCGCCGAACCGAGCAGCTCGTCGGCCTGCTCCTCGGCGGTGTGCCGCAGCCGGTCGGCCTCCGCCTCGGCGTCGCGGCGCAGCCGCTCCGCCTCCTCGGCGGCCTTGCGGGTGGTCTCCTGGGCGTCCTCGGACGCCTTGGTGAGGATCTCCTCGGCCTGCCGGGCGGCCCTGGCGAGCGCGGCGGCGGAGTCCTCCGCGGCGGCCGTACGGGCCTTCTCGCCGGCCTCCGAGACCATCTTCTCGGCGGCGGCGGTGGCCTCCCGGAGCTGCTCCTCGGCCTGCTCCTTGAGTGCCTCGGCCTCCTTGGTGGCCTCGCCGACCAGCCGGGCGATCTCCGCCTTCGCGGTACGGGTGCGCTGCTCGTTGGCGGTCTCGGCGCCGGCGATCTGCCGGGCCGCGGCGTCCTTGGCCTCGGCCAGGGTCCGCTCGGCCTCCGCGCGGGCCTCGCGCAGCCGCTCCTCGGCCTCCTGGACGCGGAGCTCGGCCGCGCGGGACAGCTCGGCGGCCTCGCGGCGGGCCTGCTCGGTCTCGGCCGCGGTGCTCGAACGCAGCTGCTCGGCGTGGCTGGTGGCCTCCTGCGCCTGGCCGGCCGCGGTGTTCAGGAGCCGCTCGGCGTCCTTGCGGGCGCGCAGCAGAATCGCTTCGGCCTCGGCCCGGGCGGCCTCCGCGTCGGCACCGACCCGGCGGCGGGTCTCCTCGGTGATCCGGGCGGCCTCGGCGCGGGCGGCGGCGAGCGAGGCCTCTGCCTCGGCGCGCGACTCCTCCATCAGGCGGCGGGCCTGGGACTCGGTGCGGGCGCGCAGCTGCTCGGCCCACGCCACGTTCTCGTTGACGTGCGACTCGACCGTCTGGCGGCGCTCGTTCAGCTCCTGGTCGAGCTGCTGGCGGCGCGTCACGGCCTCGGTGTGCAGCTCGGCCTGCAGGCGGGCCTGCTGCTCGGCGTGCTCCTGGAGGATGCGCTGCGTCTGGGCGCGGGCCTCGCGCAGCTCGCGCTCGGCGTCCTGGCGCAGCTGCTCGGCCTGCATCTGCGCGTTGCGCAGCATCTGTTCGGCCTGGTAGCCGATGTCCGCGCTGTCGTAGGCCGGCCGGGACGCGATGGTGCGGCGCGCCTCGTGGAGCTTGGCACGCAAGACCTCGACCTGGTAACCGAGGTCCTCGGCGTGCTGGACGGCCTTCTCCCGCTCCTTCTTCAGCCGCTCCATCTCGGCTTCGAAGCGCGAGAGATGGTCGTCTTCAGCTCGGTGGCTCTCCTGGCGTTCGTAGCCCCGCACTGCGCGGTCCATCCGTCCCCTGGTCGCAACACTCCAACGACACGCCCTCACGGCCGAGGACGGGCCCCCGGGGAATCGGCGCAGATCGGACGACCCCGACATCCCGACTTCGGTGCCGCGCGCACGCAGCCCCGACCGGCCCCGGCCCGGAGCCGCCCACTCTACCGGGCCGGGAATCCGGAGGTCAGTGCTCCGCTGAGGAGTGGTCAGCGGACGGCTCTGCCGAAGTGACCAGTTCCGTCAGGACACCGTGGCAGTCCTTGGGGTGGAGGAAGGTGATCCGGGAGCCCATGGAGCCGATCCGCGGCTCGTCGTAGAGGACCCGGACGCCCTTGTCGCGGATGGCCGCGGCGTCCCCGTCGACGTCGGCGGTGCCGAAGGCGATGTGGTGCACGCCCTCGCCGTTCTTGGCGAGCCACTTGCCCACCGCGGAGTCCTCCCGGGTGGGCTCCAGGAGCTGGAGGTAGGAGGCCCCGCCGTCCGAGGTCTCGTTGATCTTGAGCATGGCCTCGCGGACGCCCTGCTCCTCGTTGACCTCCTCGTGGAACACCTCGAAGCCGTAAGTAGCCCGGTAGAACTCCACGGTCTCGTCGAGGTTCCGGCAGGCGATCCCGATGTGGTCGATACGCGTCAGCATGCCTCCAGTGCAGCGCCGACCGGATGGTTACGCAACGTGCGCGCCGTCACACCGGCAGGCCGGTGACCCGGCGCGCCACGGCTCAGTACATTGGCGGTAAACCCTCGTTCACTCCTCATCCCAAGGGGCTGCGCCTCATGTCTGGAACGACCGGTACCACCTCAGTGATCGTCGCGGGCGCCCGCACGCCCATGGGTCGCCTGCTGGGCTCGCTCAAGTCCTTCTCGGGCGCCGACCTCGGCGGTTTCGCCATCAAGGCCGCCCTGGACCGGGCCGGCATCGGCGGTGACCAGGTGCAGTACGTGATCATGGGCCAGGTGCTCCAGGCGGGCGCCGGGCAGATCCCCGCCCGCCAGGCCGCCGTCAAGGCCGGCATCCCGATGAACGTCCCCGCGCTCACCATCAACAAGGTGTGTCTGTCGGGTCTCGACGCCATCGCGCTCGCCGACCAGCTGATCCGCGCGGGCGAGTTCGACATCGTCGTCGCGGGCGGCCAGGAGTCCATGACGAACGCCCCGCACCTGCTCCCGAAGTCCCGCGAGGGCTTCAAGTACGGCGCCATCGAGATGCTCGACGCCATGGCGTACGACGGCCTCACCGACTCCTTCGAGGGCATCGCCATGGGCGAGTCCACCGAGAAGCACAACACCCGCCTCGGCATCGGCCGCGAGGTCCAGGACGAGCTCGCCGCGCTGTCGCACCAGCGCGCCGCCGCCGCCCAGAAGAACGGCGTCTTCGAGGCCGAGATCACCCCGGTCGAGATCCCGCAGCGCAAGGGCGAGCCGGTCGTCTTCTCCCAGGACGAGGGCATCCGTGCCGAGACCACCGTCGAGTCCCTCGGCAAGCTCCGCCCGGCCTTCACCAAGGACGGCACCATCACCGCCGGCACCGCCTCGCAGATCTCCGACGGCGCCGCCGCCGTGGTCGTGATGAGCAAGGCCAAGGCGGAGGAGCTGGGCCTGGAGTGGATCGCCGAGATCGGCGCCCACGGCAACGTGGCCGGCCCGGACAACTCGCTCCAGTCGCAGCCGTCCAACGCGATCCTGCACGCCCTCAAGAAGGAGGGCATCGGCGTCGAGGAGCTCGACCTGATCGAGATCAACGAGGCGTTCGCCGCGGTCTCGTACCAGTCAATGAAGGACCTCGGCGTCACCCCTGAAAAGGTGAACGTCAACGGCGGCGCCATCGCGCTCGGCCACCCGATCGGCATGTCCGGCGCCCGCCTGGTGCTGCACCTGGCCCTGGAGCTGGGGCGCCGCGGCGGCGGCGTGGGCGCGGCGGCCCTGTGCGGCGGCGGCGGCCAGGGCGACGCCCTGATCGTCAAGGTCCCCGGCAAGTAACCCGTCACTGCAAGGAGCAGCGCACATGGTGGACGTCCCCGCACTGGTCGACCAGGCACGGGAGGGCCGGCCGCGCGCCGTGGCCCGACTGATCTCGCTCGTGGAGGGGGCGTCCCCGCAGCTGCGCGAGGTGATGGCGGCGCTCGCCCCGCTCACGGGCAACGCCTACGTGGTGGGCCTGACCGGCTCGCCCGGCGTCGGCAAGTCGACCTCGACCTCGGCGCTGGTCTCCGCGTACCGCAAGGCGGGCAAGCGGGTCGGCGTGCTCGCCGTCGACCCGTCCTCGCCGTTCAGCGGCGGCGCGCTGCTCGGTGACCGGGTGCGGATGGGGGAGCACGCCTCCGACCCGGGCGTCTACATCCGCTCCATGGCCACCCGCGGCCACCTCGGCGGCCTCGCCTGGTCCGCCCCGCAGGCCATCCGGGTCCTGGACGCGGCCGGCTGCGACGTGGTCCTGGTGGAGACCGTCGGCGTCGGCCAGTCGGAGGTGGAGATCGCCTCCCAGGCCGACACCTCGGTCGTCCTGCTCGCCCCGGGCATGGGCGACGGCATCCAGGCCGCCAAGGCGGGCATCCTGGAGATCGGCGACGTGTACGTGGTCAACAAGGCCGACCGGGACGGCGCCGACGCCACCGCCCGCGAGCTCAACCACATGCTGGGCCTCGGCGAGGCGCGCGGGCCCGGTGACTGGCGGCCGCCGATCGTGAAGACGGTCGCGGCGCGCGGCGAGGGCGTCGACGAGGTCGTGGAGGCCCTGGAGAAGCACCGGGCCTGGATGGAGGAGCACGGGGTCCTGGCGGAGCGCCGCCGGGCCCGGGCGGCCCGCGAGGTCGAGACGATCACGATCACGGCCCTGCGCGAGCGGATCGGCGACCTGCACGGCGACCGGCGCCTCGACGCGCTCGCGGAGCGGATCACGGCCGGTGAGCTCGACCCGTACGCGGCCTCGGACGAGCTGATCGCGAGCCTGACGGGCCGCTGACGGGCGAGACGGGAGGGCTCGGGCACGTACGTGCCCGAGCCTCTTTTCATGCCTCGACCTTGTGCCTCGACTTGAGCCTCAACTGGCCCTGCCCGTACGCCTGTTGGTCGACGGCGAACCCGTTGACGGGCTGGGGGTGTCCTGCGACGCTCGTGTCATGAACGGGGAGCCGGAAGAGACGAGGCGGACGGGCGACCGGAGGAAACACTGGACGACGGTGCTCGCCCGGGCCGCGGTGGCCCGTCTGGCTCCGGACGAGCTGGCCCTCTTCGAGGAGACGGCCGCCGCGTACTTCGCCCGGCCCGCGGCCGGGCGCACCGCACGAGCCGGTACCGGCGCGCCCCGGACCGAGCCGCTGGGCATGGGCATCGAGATGGCCGTCGACCTGGTCACCGGCGCGGCGCTCGCCGTCTCCGCCGAGGTCGCCCACCAGTTGTGCACGGACGCGGGCCGAGCCGTCGCCGAGCGCACCCGCCCCTGGCTGTCCCGCCTCCGCCGCCGCCCGGCCCCGCCGGCCGAGGAGCCCGCCGAGCCCCTTCCGGAGCTCGATCCCGCCGCCCTCGCACGCATCCACGCCCTCGCTCTCACGCGCGCCCGCACCCTCGGCCTCCCGGACGACCGCGCGGCCCTCCTCGCGGACGCGATCGTCGGCGCCCTGACCGTCCGCCCGCCGTCCGAAGAGCCGTCGCCGGCCCGGCCGGACGCGACCGGCACGCCTCCGTCCCCGGACGAGGGCGGCACGCCTCCGTCCCCGGCTCCGGCGGAGGGCGGGGACGATCCCGGCGCGCCCGGCACCACCGAGGACCCCGGGGCCGGGGAGGGGTGCGCGTCGTGACGGACGCGTCCGCGTTATCGGGCCGGGTGCGGCCGGATCCGTTCGCGGTCACCTCGGGGACGACCCTGCGGTTCGGGCTGCTCGTGCTGGCCATGTCGGCGGCGGCGACCACGGTCGGGGTGGCCTGGACCGGCTGGCTGGTCGTGCCGGACGGTGCCGACCCCGAGGCCATGCGGAGCTGTCTGTTCGGGATCCTGGACGACGTGCGGGCGGGGCGGCCCGCGCCGGAGTCCGACCAGTGGGCCCGGGTGTGCGGGGCCGTGTCCCCGCTTCGGTCCGTGCTGGTCACCATGGTGCCGCTGGCTCTGTTCTGGGCCGCCGTCCTCGCCCTGTACTGGGTGCGGCCCGCGCTGCGGGTCCGCCGTCGCGGACTGCGCCCGTTCCCGGTGGCCGCGCTGCCCGGGACGGCACGCGAGCTCGACCGGCTGCGCGAGCTCTCCGGCGTGCGTGAGCCGGTCGGCTTTCTCGTCGACCTGCTCGATCCCGGTGTCACCGGACTGGCGTTCGGGCGGCGAGGCCGCCGCCACATCGTGCTGGGACGCGGACTGCTCCGGCTGTACGAGCGGGATCCCGTCGCCTTCCGGGCGATCGTCCTGCACGAGCTGGCCCATCTGCGGAACCGGGACGTCGACATCGCCTTCGTGACGGACGCCGCCTGGTTCGTCTATCTGCGCGGCCTGTTGGTGCCCGCCCTCCTCACACCGCTCACCCCGTGGCTGAACCCGGCCGGCTCCGGGCCGCTGCTCTTCTACCTGCTGAGCGCCGGCCACCTCCTCCTCGTCGGCATGGTCGTCCCACTGGCCCGCAAGTCCGTGCTGCGCAGCAGGGAGCTGCACGCCGACGCCCGGGCCGCGCTCGTGCCCGGCGGCGCCGAGGGGCTGCGGGCCGTGCTCACGGCCGCGGCCGCCGCCCGGCCGCCCCAGGAGGCCCGCCCCTCCCGCCGGCGCCGCCGACGGAAGCCCGAGCCCCCAGCCCCGCCGACCGAACCGGCACCGCGGCTGACGTCGCCGGCCGAGCCCGCACCGCCGCCGGCCGAACCGGCACCGCCGCCGGCCGGGGCCACCGACCGGCCGGTCGAGCCCGCACCGCCGCCGGCCCCGCCGGTCGAACCGGCACCGCCACCGGCCGGGGCCACCGACCCCGAGGACGTGTTCGCCAACCATCCCGGCCCCCGCGCCCGGCTGCGCGCCCTCGACGATCCCGGGCTGCTGTTCGGGTTCAGCCCCGGCAGCGCGCTCGCGTTCGGGGTGGCCGCCGGCTTCGCGTACGAGCCGGTGATCGGACTGACGTCGGAGATCCCCGGCGTCGACCGCTACGGGGCGGTCGCCCTGCTGCCGCTGGCGCTCGTCCTGGGCGCCGGTCTCGCGCTCGCGATCTGGCGGGCCGAGCTGGCCGCCTTCCTCACGGGCGGGCGCTGGCGGCAGGCCGACATGGCCGGGCGGTTCCTCGGCCTGGGGCTCGCCCTCGGTAGCGCAGGCGACGACTACTACGCCCTGACGACGGGCTCTGTCATCGCGATCTCCCCGTGGACCCTGCTGCTCTCCCAGCTCACCCTCGGCATCGGCGGCTATCTCGCCGTCCGCTGGATCGCGGGGACCGCCCGCTCCTGGGTGCCGGTCGCGATGGCGGTCCGGCGGCCCGGCGCCGTCCTCGCCGGGCTGGTCGGCTGCACGGTCCTGCTGGTCGCCGTCTGGTTCGCGTATCTGCTCCAGCTCGGCGGCTGGTCGGAGGTGCTCGGCTGGAACGGGCCCGTCGCCGGACTCCCGGACGGCCTCCGCTTCCCGGTGGCGGCGGTGCTCGCCCTGCTGCCGCCCTCGTCGGCGGCGATGACGGCGCTGCTCGCGGCGGTCGCGCTCGTGCCGATGCTCGGCGGCCTCGCGGCCCGCCGGGCCGCCACCGGCGGCACCGTGCACCCCGGCC
This sequence comes from Streptomyces sp. NPDC004788, assembly GCF_053601115.1. Lineage (NCBI taxonomy): Bacteria > Bacillati > Actinomycetota > Actinomycetes > Kitasatosporales > Streptomycetaceae > Streptomyces > Streptomyces sp. NPDC004788. The sequence continues at coordinate 59,655 of NZ_JBSGBF010000032.1, read as the reverse complement.
GCTGGCTGCTCGACCCCGTACCGCCGCGGTGGCGGCCGCCGGAGCCCGAGCCGGGGCCGGGGACCGCGCTGCGGGCCGCCGCGTGGGTCGGCGGCGGGGGAGCGGTGCTGTGCTGGGCGGTGCACGTGCTCAGTGCCCTGTTCCTGCCCGAGCTGCTGCTGTGGAGCCACTTCCTGTACGGGCTCGTCCTCGCCGCGCTCGTCCAGGTGGTCCTGGCCCTGGTGGTGGAGCGGCGGGTGCGCGGCCGGGCGCGGGAGCTGAGCCCGCTGCACGGCATCCTGGCGGCGGCGCTCGCCGGCCCGCCGCTGCACGTGGGGCTGCTGGTGTCCCGGGACCACTTCGGCTGTCTGCACTGGGGGTTCGACGCGGAGGAGTACTGCCGGTTGGTCCCGACCGGCGCAGCGTGGTCGATCGCCCTGCGCTTCCAGTGGTGGGGGCTCATCGCCGCGTGCCTCGTCCTGCTGCTCCGCGTCGGGCTCATGCGCGCCAGGAAGCGGCCGCAGGGATGACGGAGGGGTGACGGAGGGATGGCGGCGGCGGGGGGAGGGGCCGCCGACGTGACGAGGGCCCCGTCCGCCCGGACGGGGCCCTCGTCACGCCTGTGCGCGGCTACGGCTTCCCGCGGCGGCCGCGCAGCTGCTCCGCGATGGGCTTCAGCGACTCGTGCAGGTCGCCGAGGGCCTCGGGGCTGAGCTGGTCGATGAAGTGCTTGCGCACCGACTCGACGTGGTGCGGGGCGACCTTCCGCATGGTCTCCATGCCCTGGTCGGTGAGGACCGCGTACAGCCCGCGCCGGTCGGACTCGCAGTTCGCCCGCCGGACCAGACCGGCGTTCTCCATGCGGGTGATCTGGTGGGAGAGCCGGCTCTTCGACTGCAGGGTCGCCGCCGCGAGGTCGCTCATGCGCAGGCGCCGCTCCGCCGACTCCGAGAGGTTCACCAGGATCTCGTAGTCGTTCATCGTCAGGCCGAAGGGCTGGAGGTCCTTCTCCAGCTGGTACGTCAGCATTCTGTTGACGTCCAGATAGGTGCGCCAGGCGCACTGCTCGACGTCGGTGAGCCAGGGGGTGGCCGTCTCGGTCTCCATGTATGGATTCTACCTAAGAAGTTGAATACTTGACGAATTCTGGGAGTGTGTTCGACGCGTCACGCTCCGCAGACTACCGCTCACAGACCGAAGCGCCGCTGCAGGTCCCCGAGCTGGCCGGGAAGACGCGGTGCCGAGCCCAGGGGCCCCTGGCCGGAACCATGCGCCCCGGGCACACCGTGACCGCCCGGAACCCCCGGCTGTCCACCCGGCTCGCCGATCGCCCGGTCCGGCATCATCAGCTCCGTCGACTGGAGCAACACGGTACCCGCCCCGACGAACTCGAACTGGTGCTCCTCGCCCGACGAGCCGCCGATGCCGGTGAGCGCCCGCAGGCCGCCCATCACGCCCGTCAGGTAGCCGTGGTCGTAGTGGTGGCACGGGGACGGGCAGTCGGCCCAGCCGACCAGTGCCTGCGGATCGACCCGGAGCGGCGGCTCCATGAACACCACCGGCCCGTTCGACGCCGCCACGAACTTGCCCGTGCCGATCAGCGTCACGAAGCCCGGCACGATCGACTGCTTCAGCGCGAGCGAGGGCTGGTAGGCCAGCAGATTGCCGGACCGGATCGTCAGATTGCCCTCGTCCAGGTCGTACGAGTTGACGTCGAAGGCCCGGTCCGCGAGCAGCATCTTGCCGCTGCCCTCGGCCACCACCCAGTCGCTCGCGTGCAGCGGCGAGTGGAACGACGTACGGACCAGCCGGTCGAGCCGGCCGTGGCCGATGCCGTTGAACTCGATGCGCCCGTAGTAGGCGATCATCTTGCCCTTCTGCAGGAACCAGGGCGATCCCTTGAGCTCGACGCAGAAGGTGTAGGCGTTGACGTTGTCGTCCGACGGCAGGGACTGCGGGTCATGGATCACAGGGGTGCTCACAGCTTCTCCTCCGACGCCTGCACGTACACCGCGCCACTCCCGCTCAGCTCCAGCTGGAACGCCTCGCCCGAGCCGCGCCCCACCATGTCGCGCCAGCCGAGCGCGGCGGACAGCTTGTTGTTCACGTCGCCGTGGTGGGCCACGTACGCCTGCGGGTCCACGTGCACCGGGCGGCCCGGGGCGATCGGCAGCTCGATCACGCCGCCGTGCGCCATGACCGCCACCGCGCCGTGACCGCGCAGGGTGGTGGTGAACAGGCCCTGACCGGTGACCTGGCCGCGCACCATGCCCATGACCCCGCCCTGCGAGCCCATGAACATCGTGCCCTGCTCCAGCGTGCCCTCGAAGGCGAGCAGCCGGTCGGCCTCCACGTAGAGGGTGTCGCCGGTCAGCCGGATCACGTGGACGTGGTGTCCGCCGTGCCCGAACATCACCGTGCCGCTGCCCTCGACCGTCATCAGCGGCGTCGCCTCACCGGCCACCCGGCGGCCGATCATCGACATGACACCGCCCTGGCCGCCGGTCAGGTTCGGCGTGAAACTGACCTCGCCGCGGTACGCGAGCATCGCACCGCGCTGGCTGAAGAGCCGCTGCCCCGGGACGACCGTCGCCTCGACCATCTTCGAATTGACCTCGCGGAAGGACATCAGACGTCACCCCCGATCGTGTTCCGCTCGCTCGGCTGGACGTAGACCAGGCCGTCGCCCTCGAAGCGGATCTGGAACGCCTCGCCGCCGCCCTCGCCCAGGAAGGTGCGGAAGGTCACACCGGACTGGAAGTGCTGCTGGAGGTTGCCCTGGTGGGCGATGTACGCGCCGGGGTCCACGGACAGCGGGTACTGCGGGCTCACCCGCAGCACCACCGCCGGGCCGTCCGACATGATCGCGGCCTGCCCGGTGCCCTCCACGGTCGTGGTGAACAGGCCGTTGCCCGTCACGCCGCCGCGCAGTCCGGTGAAGGTGGTGCCGGTGCGCAGGCCGGCGTCGGTGCAGAGCAGATTGCTCGCCTCGACGTACAGCTTGTCGCCGTGCAGCTGGACCAGGTTGATCTCGGAGGCCCGGTCGGCGAACCAGCAGGTGCCCTGGCCGCGGACCTCCATCACCGCCATCTGCTCCCCGGTCAGCCGCCGGGTCACCATGCCGCGCAGACCCTCACCGCCGCCGCTCATCTTCTTGAACGCCATCTGGCCGTCGTAGGCCACCATGGAGCCGTTCTTCGCCTTCACGGCGTCGCCGGTCATGGTCACGGCGAGCACTTTGCTGCCCTGGAGTCGAAACGTTGCCACGGAGGGACCGTACTGGCCCCCCGGACAAAGGAACAGCAAAGTCGCCATGCACAATGGAACGGCCCTTGTGCATCCGTTCACAAGATCGAACGAAGGTGACCCCTGTCGTGGACATCAAGACCGCATCCTCACTGCACCGGCTCCGGCTCGTCTCCGCGCCGGAGGCCGTCTCGTTCCTGCTGCTCCTGGTCTGCTCGGTGCTGAAGCGGACGACGAGCTTCGACGCGGTGCCGGTCATGGGCATGGTCCACGGCGTGCTGTTCATCCTCTACGTGCTCTTCTGGCTGGACGCCTGGAACCGCACCAAGTGGGCCTTCAAGACGGCGGCCCTCTACTTCGTCCTCTCCGTCCTGCCCTTCGGCGGTTTCGTCGCCGAGCGCCGGCTCAAGCGCGAGGCCGAGGACGCGGTCATCGCCTCCCGCGCCCGCCGCGAGGGGGTCGTGAACGCATGATCGTCGCCTTCTCGGTCACCCCGCTCGGCGTCGGCGAGGACGTCGGCGAATACGTCGCCGACGCCGTCCGCGTCGTGCGCGAATCCGGCCTCCCGAACCGTACCGATGCCATGTTCACGTCCATCGAGGGCGAGACGTGGGACGAGGTCATGGACGTCGTGAAGCGCGCCGTAGCCGCGGTGGAGGCCCGTGCGCCCCGCGTCTCCCTCGTCCTCAAGGCCGACATCCGCCCGGGCGTCACGGACGGCCTGACGTCGAAGGTCGCGACGGTGGAGCGCCACCTGGCCGACTGACGGCCGCCACTTCTTCCCCGGCAGGCCGGGCCGGGCCGGGCCGAGCCGGGCCAAGCCGGGCCCAGCCGGGCCGGGCCAAGCCGGGCCAAGCCGGGACGGGCTTGACCCGGCCGGCGGCCCGATTCGCGCTGCGGCCGTCTTGATCGATAGGGTCCTCGGTCAACGACCGCACCCTCGTTCGATCCGTGGGCCGGTCAGGGCTCTGCCGCGGTGCGTGGCAACTCCACGGCTGCCGTGCCGATCTCTGCCTGCCCGGGCCCCGGGACACGGGGGGGGCGGTCCTCACGGCGCGGGGCAGTCGGCCCCGGCCGACGGGCCAGGAGGAACAGTGGCACAGATCATCGCCGAGGTCTCGCGGACGTTCAACGAGTTCCTGCTCCTGCCGAACCGGACTCGGACCGACTGCTCGGCCGCGACCGTCGACCTGCGCACGCCCCTGGTGCGGCACCCGGTGGGCGAGGCGTCGGCGATCGAGCTGCAGTCCCCGTTCACGTCGGCGATCATGCAGGCCGTCAGCACGCCCGAGCTGGCGATCGCGCTCGCGCGCAGCGGCGGGCTCAGCTTCGTGCACCACAACCAGCCGATCGGGGACCAGGCGGCGGCGGTCCGCCAGGTGAAGAACTTCAAGGCCGGATTCGTCACCAGCGACACCAACGTGCGCCCCGACGACAGCCTGGGCGCCCTGGCCGAGGTCATGCGCCGCACCGGCCACAACACCGCCGCGGTCACCCACGACGGGACCGCCACCGGCCGGCTGCTCGGCCTGGTCACCTCCCGGGACTTCCACCCCCAGCGCCATGACCTGGACGCACCGGTCAGCGGCCGGATGACCGCCGTCGCCGACCTGGCCCACGCCAGGCCCGACATCACCCTCTCCGAGGCCAACGCGCGGCTCTGGGACGAGCGCCTCGACTGCCTCCCGGTCCTCGACGCCGAGGGGCACCTGCAGCATCTGGTGTTCCGCTCCGACTACACGGACAACAAGCGCTTCCCCCATCAGCTCGTCGACTCCGCCAAGCGGCTGCGGGTGGGCGCGGGCATCAACACCCACGACTACCAGGAGCGCGTCCCGGCCCTGCTCGAAGCGGGCGTGGACGCGCTCTGCTTCGACTCCTCCGACGGCTACAGCGACTGGCAGGCCCAGGCCCTGACCTGGGTGAAGAAGCACTACCCGGAGATCCCGGTCGGCGGCGGCAACGTCGTCGACGGCGAGGCCTTCACCTTCCTCGCCGAGGCGGGCGCCGACTTCGTCAAGGTCGGCGTCGGCGGTGGCTCCATCTGCATCACGCGCGACCAGAAGGGCATCGGGCGCGGCCAGGCCAGCGCCGTCCTCGACGTCGCGGCGGCCCGGGACGCCTTCCGCGAGCGCACCGGCGCGTACGTGCCGATCTGCTCCGACGGCGGCCTCGTGCACGACTACCACGTGGCGCTCGCGCTGGCCATGGGCGCCGACTTCGTCATGATGGGCCGCTACTTCGCCCGCTTCGACCAGGCGGCCGGCGCGAAGCTGCCGACCCGCGACGGCTTCGTGAAGGAGTACTGGGGCGAGGGCTCCAACCGCGCGCGCAACTGGCAGCGCTACGGCCAGGGAGGCCAGGGACTGCTCTTCGAGGAGGGCGTCGACGGCTACGTCCCCTACGCCGGCGACCTCAACGAGGGCCTCGCCCTGACCGTCGCCAAGCTCAAGACCACCATGGTCTCCTGCGGCTCCACCACCCTCCCGGAGTTCCAGTCCACGGCCCGCCTCACCCTCGTCTCCGACCAGAGCTTCCAGGAGAGCCACGCGAACGTCACCGTGCGCGAGGCGTCGGCGACTGTGTCCTAGGCGACCTCCGCCGCCAGCGCGTCCAGGTGCCCCGCCACCCGCTGGAGCAGCTCCATCAGGGCCGCGTGCTCCTCGGGTGCCAGGCACTCCACCACCCGGGTCCGGAAGGTGCGGGTCTTCTCCGCGACGCGCCGGTGGCCCGCGCGGCCCTCAGCCGTGAGGGATATGAGCTCGTCGTCCGCGCGGTGCGCCCAGCCGCGGGCGACGAACTCGTCGACGTACGGGCGCATGGTGGGCTCGTCGGCCGTCAGGAAGGCGGCCATGGCCGCGTCGACGTCGGGCAGGGCGATCGGCTCGTAGGACAGGGTGTTGAGGACCTGCCAGCCGCGGCGGGTGAGGCCGTCGGCGGCGAAGAGGCGGCCCATGGTGTCTTCGAGCGTGCCGTCGATGTGGCGCAGCCAGTAGCCGAGCGGGCGCTCCTTGCGGACGTCGGGCATGGCTTCGGGCATGGCGTCGGGCGTGGTCATGATGGTTCCCCCTGATGTATGTCATCTGACAACAGTTGTAAACTAGCATGCATGTCCGACAGGGATCAAGAAGAAGCGCTGACCGCCGTCGAGCGCGCCATGGTGGCCATCCGCCGCAGTCAGACCCGCCGTCAGCTCGGCCGGCTCGCGTCGCCCGACGGGGGCGGCGCGGTCGACCCCACGCTGTTCGGTGTCCTCGACGCCGTCGAGGGCCGCGACGGCGCCTGCTCCGTCGGTGACGTGGCGACGGCCCTCGGGGTCGACCAGCCGCGGGCCAGCCGGCTCGTGGTCAAGGCCGTCGACGAGGGGTGGGTCGAGCGGGCGGCGGATCCCGCCGACGCGCGGCGGACGCTGCTGAGCCTCACCGCCGCCGGGCAGGAGCAGGTCGACCGCACCCACCGCTTCCGGCGGCAGGTCTTCGCGCGGGTGATGGCCGACTGGCCGGACTCCGACCGCACCGAATTCGCCCGGCTCATCACCGCGTTCGTCGACTCGCTCGCCAGGGCGACCCGGTCTTGAGCGAGTGCTCAACGCTGAGGTAACCTCCTCTTGAGCGGTCGCTCAAAACGGGGGAGGGGGCGGAGCCTTGGGGCTCTACGTCGAGGCGCGCGTGCGCGCCGGTCTGGAGACGCTCTGGGAGCGGACCCAGGATCCGGCGCAGCACGAGCGGTGGGATCTGCGGTTCACCGAGATCACCTACCTGCCCGGGGAGCCCGGCGCCGAGGCCGAGGGCGAGCCGCGGCGCTTCCGGTACGCCGTGCGCGTGCTGCCCTTCCTGGTCGTCGCCGGCACCGGTGTCTCCGCGGGGGAGCGCCACCGGGCCGGCGGCGAGCGGGTCTCCTCGCTGCGGTTCGCCTCGCCGGACCCGCTCTCCCTCCTCGCCGAGGGGAGCGGGTACTGGCGGTACGTCCCGCAACCGGACGGCGCCGACGGAATCCGGTTCCTGACCGGCTACGACTACCGGCCCCGCTGGGGACGCTTCGGCCGGCTCGCCGACCGGCTCGTCTTCCGGCCCCTCATGGGCTGGGCCACCGCCTGGTCCTTCGACCGGCTGCGCCTGTGGTGCGAGCACGGCATCACACCCGAGCGCGCCCGCACCCACTGGCAGCTCGAACTCGCCGCCCGCGCCCTACTGACGGTCCTCGGCGCCGCCGTCCACCCCGCGGCCCTGGCCCTCGCCTGCGCCGCCGCCCTCCTCGTACCGCCGTCACCGCGCACCCCGGCCGCCCGCCGTTGTCTGCGCACCCCACCGGAGAAACCGGAGAAGCCGTGAGAACCGACAATCCGAGCCCGAGCCCGAGCCCGAGCCCGAGCCCGAGTGCGAGTGCGGGTTCGAACCCGGGCCCGAGTCCGAATCCGAGCTCGATCTTCCGCACCGCCATGGGCGAGGACGCCTTCGCCCGCCTGCACCCCGAGCTCCGGCGGCGCTTCTCCGTCGGCCTCGCGAGCGGTGAACTCTGCGTCGGACGCGGCGTCATGGACCGGATCTGGCACGGCCGGGGGCTCACACGGCATCTCGTCCGCCCGTTCCTCGCGCTCGGCTCCACCCGCAACATCCTGCTCCCGCACGCCGGCCGCGACGTGCCCTTCACCATCGAGAACGTGCCGTACCTCGACTCGTACGGCCGCGAGACCGTCACCTTCGTACGGACCTTCCGCCTCCCCGGCGGGCCGCGCCGCTTCGACGCCACGATGGTGGCCGGCCCGGCGCCCGGCACCGTGCTCGACTACCTCGGCACCCACCAGCACCTCGCCAGCGAACTGCGCCTGTCCGCCGAGCCCGACGGATCGCTGCTCATCCGCTCCGGCGAACACCGCTTCCGCGAGGGCCCGGTGGACGTCCGCGTGCCCGCGCTCGTCGGCGCCGACGCCGAGGTGCGCGAGTCCTTCGACGAGCGCACCGGCCGGTTCCGCATCCGGGTCCGGGTGGTCAACCCGTACGTCGGACCGCTGTTCGGGTACGAGGGCTCCTTCACCGCCTCGTACGCGTCCGTGCGCTCCTGCGGCGTCCGCCCGGGGCTCCGCCCCGTACGCGAGGAGGCCCGCGCGTGAGCACCGAGGAGACCCGCCGCAAGCTGCTGGAAGGCGCCCTTCAGGTCCTCGTCGAGCAGGGCATCGCCAAGACGTCGGCACGGTCGGTTGCGACGGCCGCGGGGGTCAACCAGGCGCTGGTCTTCTACCACTTCGGGTCGGTGGACGAACTCCTCGCCGCCGCCTGCCGGTACGGCGCCGAGCAGCGGGTCGCGCAGTACCGGGAACGGCTCGGTGATGTCGGAAGCCTTTCCGAACTCCTCGCCTTCGCCCGCGAGATGCACGTCGAGGAGCGGGCCGCCGGACAGGTCGCCGTGCTCGGGCAGCTGCTCGCCGGCGCGCAGACGCATCCCCGGCTCGGGCCCGCCACGGCCGCCGGGCTCGACCTGTGGATCACGGAGATCGAGCAGGTGCTGCGGCGGGTGCTCGCCGGCGGCCCGCTCGACGGCGTCGTCGACCCGGCCGGCCTCGCCCGCGCGGTCGCCGCCTCCTTCGTCGGGCTCGAACTGTACGAAGGGGTCGACCCGGCCGGTGCCGGAGCCGCGCTCGACACGCTCGAACACCTGGGCACCCTCGTGGCCGCGCTCGACGGCCTCGGACCGGTCGCCCAGAAGGCCGTCCGCCTCGCACTGCGCCGAAAGGGTCGACTTCCGTAAAACCGCTCACTCGGACGCTTCCAGTCGACACGCCGATGTACGTCCCTTTTCGTGGGGCTATCGACCCGTTCGACACCAGCTGGAGGCACCGTGCGGCCGGGAGGCTACGACTACGACACCTACAGCCGACTCGCCGGTCCCCTCACGGACCCCGACCCGGACCCGGCGGCCGGGGGCTACCGGGTGCGGTACCGAAGCCTGCTCTCGAAGGAACCGCACCGAATACGAGCCGTCCTCCTCATGGGCCTCGCGCCCCTGCTCTCCGCGCTGCTCCTGGTGTACCTCGTCTGGCCGAGCCACTGGACCGTCCGCGAGGGCGACGACGTCTGGCGCGTCCCGTACGACACCGTGATGCTGGTCTCGATCGGGCTCATCTGCTTCTTCATGCTGGTGAACGTCACGTCGATCGCCCACGCCACCCTCGTCGCCCGCGACCCCATACCCGTGCGCGCCGAACCCGGCACCCGGGTCGCCTTCCTCACCACGTACGTGCCCGGCAAGGAACCGCTCTCCATGGTCCGGGCCACCCTCGAAGCCGCGGTCCGGCTGCGGCACGACGGGCCGCTCGACGTGTGGCTGCTCGACGAGGGCGACGACGCCGCCGCCAAGGCCCTGTGCGAGGAGCTCGGCGTCCGCCACTTCACCCGGGCCGGCGTCCCCGAGTGGAACCGCAGGAAGGGCGTCCACAAGGCGCGTACCAAGCACGGCAACTACAACGCCTGGCTCGCCCTGCACGGCGACGCCTACGAGTTCTTCGCCTCCGTCGACACCGACCACGTGCCGCTGCCGAACTTCCTGGAACGGATGCTCGGCTTCTTCCGCGACCCCGACGTCGCCTTCGTCGTCGGCCCGCAGGTCTACGGCAACTACACCACCGCCGTCACCAAGGCCGCCGAGTCGCAGCAGTTCCTCTTCCACGCGCTGATCCAGCGGGCCGGCAACCGCTACCGCGCCCCCATGTTCGTCGGCACCAACAACATCGTGCGGATCGCCGCCCTCAAGCAGATCGGCGGCCTCGTCGACTCCATCACCGAGGACATGGCCACCGGCTTCGAACTGCACCGCAGGAAGAACCCGGCGACCGGCCGCCACTGGCGCTCCGTCTACACGCCCGACGTGCTCGCCGTGGGGGAGGGGCCCGCCTCCTGGACGGACTTCTTCACCCAGCAGCTGCGCTGGTCGCGCGGCACGTACGAGACGCTCCTCAGGCAGTACTGGAAGGCGCCCTTCCGCACCCCGCCCGGCCGGCTCCTCAACTACACGCTGATGCTCGTCTACTACCCGATGACGGCCGTCAACTGGCTCCTCGGCATCCTCTCCTGCGTCCTCTTCCTCTGGATCGGCGCCTCCGGCACCCAGGTCTCCTCCTCGGTCTGGCTGATGATCTACAGCGACGCCGTCGCCCTCCAGATCGGCCTCTACCTGTGGAACCGGCGCCACAACGTCTCGCCGCACGAACCCGAGGGCTCCGGCGGCCTCGCCGGCATGGCGATGTCCGCGCTCTGCGCGCCGATCTACCTCAAGTCCCTCGGCTCGGCGCTGCTCCGCACCCGCGGCCGCTTCGTCGTCACCCCCAAGGGCGGCGAGGCCAGCCCCGACCGCGTCCTCACCTTCCGCATCCACCTCTACTGGGCGGCCGTGCTCGTCGCCTCCCTCGCCGCCTCCGTCCACTACGGCCACACCCACGCGGCCATGCGCACCTGGGCCGTCCTCGCCCTGCTCATCGCGCTCGCCCCGCTCGCCGTCTGGACCTTCACGAGCCTGCGCGCCCGCCACCGGAACCGGGTCCGCGACGAGCTCCGCACCGCCGCCCGGGCCCGGGCCCGCGCCCGCGGCCGTGCGGACGCCGCCGAGGGCCTCGGCCGGGTCACCGTCGTCACCGCCCCGGCCCCCGCGAAGGCCGGACCCGCCCCCACCACCGCGCCCACGACGAGCGGAGGGAACTGAGCCATGGCCTACCGGCCGTCCAAGCAGTTCAAGAAGACCCTGTTCGGCAGCGGCGCCGTGCTCGTCCTCGCGGCCCTCAACGCCCCCGCCGCCGTCTCCTTCGCGACCGAGAAGTACCACGCGTACAAGATCGCCCAGCCCGGCTACCAGAAGAAGTACGGCTCCTGGGCCGTCGTCGACGTGCCCCCGCAGTACCGGATCAACGCCATCCACGCCGCCCTGCTGCACACCGGCAAGGTGCTGCTCGTCGCCGGCTCCGGCAACAACCAGAAGAAGTTCGACGCCGGCACCTTCGACACCATCCTCTGGGATCCCGCCAAGAACACCTTCAAGAAGATCCCCACCCCCGAGGACTTCTTCTGCTCCGGCCACACCCAGCTCGCGAACGGCCACCTCCTCATCGCCGGCGGCACCGCCCGCTACGAGGTCCTCGACGGCGAGGTCAAGAAGGCCGGCGGCGGCATGCGGGTCAAGAACGAGAGCCCCGACAAGGCCGTCACCCTCAAGAAGGGCACCGTCTTCCGTTCCCCGTCCGGCGTCGAGTACGTGTCGAAGTTCGACGTCACCGTCCCCAAGGCGAAGCGCGAGTTCGAGATCTCGTACTTCAAGAGCGGCCAGATGAAACCGTGGAAGACCAAGGTCACCGCGGCCGAGGCACGGGTCTTCGTCGAGGCCGTCAAGGAGGGCCCGCAGGCGCTCACCACCGAGGCCGCGCAGTACGAGGTCGTCGGCCTCAAGGGCGACGACGCCGACAACGTCTACGGCCTCGCGCAGAAGCTCACCACCGAGAAGCAGGACTTCCAGGGCATCAAGGCCGCCTACGAGTTCGACCCGAAGGCCGAGCGCTACATCCCGGTCTCGCCCATGAAGGACGCCCGCTGGTACCCCACCCTCGTCACCCTCGACGACGGCAGGGTGCTCGCCGTCTCCGGCCTCAACGACGTCGGCGACGTCGTCCCCGGCGACAACGAGATCTACGACCCCGCCACCAGGAAGTGGTCCAAGGGCCCCTTCCACTACTTCCCGACCTACCCCGCGCTCTTCCTCACCAAGGGCGGCAAGCTCCTCTACACCGGCTCCAACGCCGGCTACGGCCCCGCCGACAAGGGGCGCGAACCGGGCCTGTGGGACCTGAAGAAGAACTCCTTCACCAAGCTCCCCGGGCTCACCGACCCCGACCGGCTGGAGACCTCCGCCTCCCTGCTGCTGCCGCCCGCGCAGCACCAGAAGGTGATGGTCCTCGGCGGCGGCGGGGTCGGCGAGTCGCCCGCCTCCACCGCCCGCACCTCGATCATCGACCTGTCCCAGGACAGCCCCGTCTTCCAGGACGGCCCCCGGCTGCCCCAGGGCACCCGCTACCTCAGCAGCGTGCTCATGCCCGACGACACCGTCTTCACCAGCGGCGGCTCGGGCGACTACCGCGGCCGCAGCGGCAGCGACATCCTCAAGGCGCAGTTCTACGACCCGAAGAGCAACGCCTTCAGCGAGGCCGCCGAGCCGACCGTCGGCCGCAACTACCACTCCGAGGCGCTGCTCCTGCCCGACGGCCGGGTCGCCACCTTCGGCTCCGACCCGCTCTTCGACGACGCCGACAACACCAAGCTCGGCACCTTCGAGCAGCGCATCGAGGTCTTCACCCCGCCCTCCCTGCACCGGGCCGGCGCCGACCGGCCGACGCTCGGCGAAGGCCCGCGGGAAATCGACCAGAACGGCCGCGCCACCTTCAAGACCAAGGACGCCGGCCGGATCGCCAAGGCCCGGCTGATGCGTCCCAGCGCCGTCACCCACACCACCGACGTCGAACAGCGCTCGGTGGAACTGGGGCTGACGAAGGACCCGGACGGCGTCACGGTCACCGTGCAGGTGCCGAAGGACCGGACCCTCGTGCCGCCCGGCTGGTACATGCTGTTCGTGACGGACCGGGACGGCATCCCGTCCGAGGCGAAATGGATCCAGGTGTCCTGACCGGCCGCCTCAGGGGCCGGCCGGCCCCCGGCGCAGCGGTCGGCTCACTCCTTGGCCCGGCGCGCCAGGCCGAGGGCGTACTCCGGCCACCATGTCCCCGCGGCCGGGCCGCCCCGGCAGGTGCCGTCCGAGTCGCCGGGCCGCTTGATCCACAGGTACGCGTCGACCAGCTCGTCCCCGGTCCGGTCCGTCGGCGGAACGCCGAGGGCCCGGCCGGGCGGGTTGCACCAGCCCTCGGCACGGTCGCCGGGCAGCGGCCCGTCGCCGTTGCGGCTGGTGTCGATGGTGAAGTGGGCGCCGCCGAGCAGCCGCGACAGACCCGCGCCGAAGCCCCGGACGACGTCGTTGGTCTGGAAGTTCGACACGTTCAGCGCGAAACCGTCGGCCCGCCCGACGCCCGCCCGGCGCAGCGGCTCCACCAGCTTGTCCGGGGTGTGCAGCCAGGCCGGATTGCCGGCGTCGAGATAGACCCGGGTGCGCGGCTGCCGCTTGAACCGGTCCACCGCGTCCGCGAGCAGCTGCAGCCGCTCCTCGTGGTACTCGGCCGGGGTGCAGCCGTCCACGATATGCGGCACCGCGTCCGGCTCCAGGATCACCACCGCCGGCGCGTCCCCGATCGCCCCGGCGAAGGCGTCCACCCAGCTCCGGTACGCCTGGGCGTCGTGCGCCCCGCCCGCCGAGTACTTCCCGCAGTCACGGTGCGGGATGTTGTACGCGACGAAGACCACGGTGCGCTTGTCGCGCGCCGCGCCCCGGACCGCCTTGGTCACGTCCGGTACGGGGTCGGCGCCGTCCGGCCAGTCGGCGACCGGCCGCTCCGAGATCCGTCGCAGCACCCTCGCGTCCTCGGTACGGCCCTGCGCCTCGTACGCCTTCACCTGCCGGGCCGCGTCGCTGTCCGGGTCCACCCAGAACGGCGAGCCGCCGGTCGGGGGCGCCGCCTCGCCGTGCGCGGAGGGCGGGCCGACCGGAGCGGCCGGCCCGCCGGAGCCCGTGCCGCAGCCGGCGAGCAGCAGCGCGCCGGCCAGGGCGAGGGAGCAGACGCGGGCGGGCACGACGACGCGGGCGGGCACGACGACGCGGACGGGGACGACGACGTGACGGCGGCGGGACATCCGGCCCCCAGGTTCGGGCTACGGGACGATGGCTGGTGACAGGCCGGGCCATCGTGACATAACGGTCAGTCGGCGTCCGGCTGCGACACCGCGAGCGCGATCCCCAGCGGCGTCCGCTCGTACAGCACCTGGTGCCCGTAGCGGCGCGAGGTGAGCAGACCGGCCCCGCGCAGCACCGACAGATGCGCCGACACCGAGGAGGGCGCGAGCCCGAGCCGGTGCGCGAGCGCCGAGGTCCCGGCCGGCTCCTCCAGCGCGCACAGCACGTCCGCCCTGGCCCGCCCGAGCAGCCGCGCCAGCGCGTCCGGCGTGCGCTCCCGGGCCTCGGTCCACAGCCCGCCGATGCCCCGCGCCGGATACGCGACCGTCGGCTGCCACGGCGGATCGAAACCGCTCACCACGTCCGGCCAGGTGAACACGGACGGAAGCAGGACCAGCCCCTGCCCGTCGAGCGCCCGCACGTGCTGCCCGCGGTAGTCCACCGTCAGCGTCGCCGTCTCCTCCACCCACCCGAACGCCGGATGCAGCTCCGTGAGCAGCCGCTCCAGACCACCCTCGGCGAGCCGCCGCGAGTGGTACGCCACGTCCGCTTCGAGCAGTGCCCGCAGCCTCGGCCAGTCGGGCGCCACCAGCGCCTCCCAGGCCCGTTCCACCAGATCCGCCAGCCACTGCACGGAACCGGCCGGATCCGAGAGCATCCGCCGCCCCGCCGGGGTCCGTTCCGCCCCGGGCGTCTCGGCCAGCGCCCGGGCGAGATCATCCGCCACGAGGGCCGGATCGGTCGCCCGTACGGCCGCGATCTCCTCCTCGAACGTCGCCGCGGGCCCGATCGGCGGCGGATAGAGGAAGTCCGGGTTGTGCCCGCGCGACGGCATCAGCAGATGCAGCGGCCCGAGATCCACCCCGCGCGCCGCCTCCGCGACCCGCCGCAGCCACGGCAGGTGATACCGCTGCTTCCCCGGCCGCGCCAGCACCCGCACCGCGCACTGCGTCTCCCACAGCGGCGAGATCGCGAACCGGATGCGCAGCGGATCGGCCTCGCCGAAGTGCAGGTGGTACGGCACGGGACCCCCGGAAGCGCGACAGGATTCGGCTGGAGCCGAAAGTCTAGGAGTGGGCGGGCGCGGGCCGCACGCTGCGGTCATGCCCATGAACGACAGCCGGGCGCGCGACAGCGCGCCCGCGCCCGCCGCTGCCCGAAAGACCCCGGCCCCGGCCCTGGCCCCGGGTCCGGCCCCGGCCCCGGCCCGGGACCCGGACCCGACATCGGCTCCGGCTCCGGCCCTCGACCCTGCCCCCGCTCCCGGCTACCGCGCCGTCTTCGCCGTCCGCGAGTTCCGCTTCGTCTTCGCCGCCCATCTCACCTCGCTCCTCGGCGTCGTCGTCAGCGAGCTCGCGCTCACCGTGCTCGTGTACGACCTCACCCGCTCTCCGCTGATGTCCGCCCTCACCTTCGCGCTCGGCTTCCTGCCCCGCCTCCTCGGCGGAACCCTGCTCGCCGGGACCGCCGACCGGTATCCGCCGCGCCGGGTGCTCGTCGTCTGCGACCTGGTGTGCGCCGGGTGCGTGGCGCTCATGGTCGCGCCCGTCACCCCGGTCGCCGGGCTCCTGCTGCTGCGGGCCGTGATCGCCGTCGTGTCCCCCGTCTTCACGGGCACCCGGACGGCGACGCTCGCCGACATCCTCGGCGAGGGCGATCTGTTCGTGCTCGGGCGGTCGCTGCTGCGGATCGTCGCGCAGAGCGCGATGCTCGCCGGCTTCGGGGTCGGCGGGGTGCTCCTCACCGTCGTACCGCCGCGCGGCGCCCTCGTGATCACCGCCCTGGCCTTCCTCGCCTCCGCGCTGCTGCTGCGCCTCGGCACCGCCCGCCGCCCGGCCCGCGCCGCCGACGGGCCGCGCGAAGGGCTCGGCGCCACCTTCGGCCTGCTGCGCGACCGGCACCTGCGGGCCCTGATGCTGATGTTCTGGCTGCCGCCGCTGTTCGCCGTCGTGCCGGAGGCCCTCGCCGCGCCCTACGCCGACGAGATCGGGCTCTCGACCGCCGCCCTCGGGCTGCTGATGTGCGCGCTGCCGGTCGGCACGATCGCGGGCGAGCTGGCCGCCGGGGCGTTCCTGAGCGCCGGGGCGCGGGCCCGGATCGTGCTGCCGCTCGCGGCGACCGGGCTGCTGCCGTTCCTGCTGTACGCGGCCGGGCCCGGCCTCGCGCTCGCGGCCGTCGCGCTGTTCCTGGCCGGTGCGACCGGTGCGTACACCCTCGGACTCGACGCCTGGTTCGTCGCCGCCGTGCCGGACGGGCGGCGCGGGCGGGCGATGACCCTGATGACCGCGGGCATGATGACCACGCAGGGCATCGGCATGGCGGGCGCGGGCGTCGCCGCCGAGTTCGCCTCCGTGCGCGCCGTCGTCGCCGGGAGCGGCGTCCTCGGCACCGCGGTGCTCCTCTGGCTGGTGGCGGAGGTCCGCGCGACGGCCCGGACGGCGGCGGAGGCGACCGAAAGGCGAGACGCGGCTGACCGCCAGATGACCCATGGGTAAGGTCGACGCGTGCCGAAGCCGCTCAGTCTCCCCTTCGACCCCATCGCCCGCGCCGACGAACTGTGGCAGAAGCGCTGGGGCCCGGTCCCCTCGATGGCCGCGATCACCTCGATCATGCGCGCCCACCAGATCCTGCTGGCCGAGGTCGACGCCGTGGTCAAGCCGTACGGGCTGACCTTCGCCCGGTACGAGGCGCTGGTGCTGCTGACCTTCTCCAAGGCCGGCGAGCTGCCGATGTCCAAGATCGGCGAGCGGCTGATGGTCCACCCCACGTCCGTCACGAACACGGTGGACCGCCTGGTGAAGTCGGGTCTGGTCGCCAAGCGGCCCAACCCGAACGACGGGCGCGGCACCCTCGCCACCATCACCGAGAAGGGCCGCGAGGTGGTCGAGGCGGCGACCCGCGACCTGATGGGGATGGAGTTCGGCCTCGGCGCGTACGACGCGGAGGAGTGCGCCGAGATCTTCGCGATGCTGCGGCCGCTGCGGGTCGCGGCGGGCGACTTCGAGGAGTCCTGACCGGGCCCTGTCACGCGTTCTGAGCGGGCCCTGTCACGCGTCCTGAGCGAGCCCCACCCGCGCGAAGATCGCCCGGATCGGGCGGTTAGTCTCGATGCCATGAAATCCAGCGTGCTGACCCGCTACCGCGTCATGGCCTACGTGACCGCCGTCATGCTGCTCATCCTCTGCGCGTGCATGGTCGCCAAGTACGGCTTCGGCGTCGGCAAGGACCTGACCCTCGTGGTCTCCCAGATCCACGGCGTCCTCTACATCATCTACCTCGTCTTCGCCTTCGACCTGGGCTCCAAGGCCAAGTGGCCGTTCGGCAAGCTCATCTGGGTGCTGGTGTCGGGCACGATTCCGACGGCCGCGTTCTTCGTCGAGCGCAAGGTCGTCGCCGAGACGCTTCCGCTGGTCAGCGGCGCGCAGCCGGCCCCGGCCAACGCCTGACGCTGAAGCCCCGCACATATGTGCGGGGCTTTGCCATCGACATTTACTAGGACGTCCTAGTAAATTCGAAGCATGGACGCTGACGCGATCGAGGAAGGCCGCCGTCGCTGGCAGGCCCGTTACGACAAGGCCCGCAAGCGCGACGCCGACTTCACCACGCTCTCCGGCGACTCCGTGGAGCCGGTCTACGGCCCGCGCCCCGGGGACACCTACGAGGGGTTCGAGCGCATCGGCTGGCCGGGCGAGTACCCCTTCACCCGCGGTCTGCACCCGACCGGCTACCGCGGCCGCACCTGGACCATCCGCCAGTTCGCCGGCTTCGGCAACGCCGAGCAGACCAACGAGCGCTACAAGATGATCCTGGCCGCCGGCGGCGGCGGACTCTCGGTCGCCTTCGACATGCCGACCCTGATGGGCCGCGACTCCGACGACCCGCGCTCGCTCGGCGAGGTCGGCCACTGCGGTGTCGCCATCGACTCCGCCGCCGACATGGAGGTCCTCTTCAAGGACATCCCGCTCGGCGACGTCACCACATCGATGACGATCTCCGGCCCGGCCGTCCCCGTCTTCTGCATGTACCTGGTCGCCGCAGAGCGGCAGGGCGTCGACCCCGCCGTCCTCAACGGCACGCTGCAGACGGACATCTTCAAGGAGTACATCGCCCAGAAGGAGTGGCTCTTCCCGCCGGAGCCGCACCTGCGCCTGATCGGCGACCTGATGGAGCACTGCGCGGCGGGCATCCCCGCGTACAAGCCGCTCTCGGTCTCCGGCTACCACATCCGCGAGGCCGGTGCGACGGCCGCGCAGGAGCTCGCGTACACCCTCGCCGACGGCTTCGGCTACGTGGAGCTCGGCCTCTCCCGCGGCCTCGACGTCGACGTCTTCGCGCCCGGCCTCTCCTTCTTCTTCGACGCGCACCTCGACTTCTTCGAGGAGATCGCCAAGTTCCGCGCCGCCCGCCGGATCTGGGCCCGCTGGATGAAGGAGGTCTACGGCGCCAAGACCGACAAGGCGCAGTGGCTCCGCTTCCACACCCAGACCGCCGGTGTCTCGCTCACCGCCCAGCAGCCGTACAACAACGTCGTGCGGACCGCGGTCGAGGCCCTCGCGGCCGTCCTCGGCGGCACCAACTCCCTCCACACCAACGCCCTCGACGAGACCCTCGCGCTCCCCAGCGAGCAGGCCGCCGAGATCGCGCTGCGCACCCAGCAGGTGCTGATGGAGGAGACCGGCGTGGCCAACGTGGCCGACCCGCTGGGCGGCGCCTGGTACGTCGAGCAGCTCACCGACCGGATCGAGGCCGACGCCGAGAAGATCTTCGAGCAGATCAAGGAGCGCGGTCTGCGCGCCCACCCGGACGGCCGGCACCCGATCGGTCCGATCACCTCCGGCATCCTGCGCGGCATCGAGGACGGCTGGTTCACCGGCGAGATCGCCGAGTCCGCCTTCCAGTACCAGCAGGCCCTGGAGAAGGGCGAGAAGCGGGTCGTCGGCGTCAACGTGCACCACGGCTCGGTCACCGGCGACCTGGAGATCCTGCGGGTCAGCCACGAGGTCGAGTGGGAGCAGGTCCGGGTCCTCGGCGACCGCAAGGGCAAGCGGGACGAGGCGAAGGTGCGCGCCTCCCTGGACGCCATGCTGGCGGCGGCCCGGGACGGCTCCAACATGATCCCGCCGATGCTCGACGCCGTACGGGCGGAGGCCACGCTCGGCGAGATCTGCGACGTGCTGCGCGACGAGTGGGGCGTCTACACGGAGCCGGCCGGCTTCTAGGACCCTGTCGGACGCGAGGGGCGGTACGGGAGTTCCCGTACCGCCCCTCGGTCGTCCGGCCCCTCGGTGCTACGTCGCGGCCGCCGCGCCCAGGCCGCCGAGGAGCAGCGCGGAGAGACGGGCCGCCCAGGGGCCGTCGACCGGCTCGGCGCTGACCAGGGCGCGGTGCACCACCGCGCCGGCGACCACGTCGAAGATGAGGTCGTCGAGGGCGGCCACGGTCTCCGGCTCGCGCTCCCCCGGGAGTTCGCCGCGCTCCTGGGCGCGCTGGCGGCCCTGGAGGACGAGGCGCTTCTGGCGGTCGACGATGGAGGCGCGGATGCGCTCGCGCAGCGGCTCGTCGCGGGTGGACTCGGCGACCACGGCCATGAGGGCGGTCTTGGTCTCGGGGCGTTCGAGGAGCGCGGCGAACTGCAGGACGACGTGTTCGATGTCGGCCTGGAGGGAACCCAGATCGGGGAGTTCGAGTTCGTCGAAGAGGACGGCGACGGCGTCGACGACGAGTTCGTTCTTGTTGGCCCAGCGCCGGTACAGCGTGGTCTTGGCGACCCCGGCGCGGGTCGCGACGTCGCCCATGGTCAGCTTGGACCAGCCGAGGTCCACCAGGGCCGCCCGGGTCGCCTCCAGGATGGCCGTGCCGGCCTCGGCGGAGCGCGGGCGTCCGGTACGGCTGTGGGAGCTGGTTCGGCGGCACATGGGGGACATGGACGACGAC
The DNA here is from genome assembly GCF_053601115.1 of Streptomyces sp. NPDC004788. Taxonomy (NCBI): domain Bacteria; kingdom Bacillati; phylum Actinomycetota; class Actinomycetes; order Kitasatosporales; family Streptomycetaceae; genus Streptomyces; species Streptomyces sp. NPDC004788. Next base: position 39,684 of record NZ_JBSGBF010000032.1, on the reverse strand, counting down.
CATACCCGTCAGTAGGTATTGCGCCAGGGGGCGGTGATGTGAGGCAGTTCACCCGTCTTCCCGCTGCGGCGCTCCGGGCTCGCCCCTTACGCTACGACCCGTAGCGAAAGACTCCGCGGCACTCGCCCGGTCACCTCGCGACAACCACCGCGCCGGGTGGGGACCCGGCGCACACGAACACGTGAACCGTGCCGTCCGGCCCCGGACGGCACGGTTCGGCCATGACTTACCGGTTACGTGCGCGGAAGGGGGAGGATGTAGCCATGCAGCCCCGAAACATGTCCATGAGCGGCGTCGTCGACCTCGCCGCGGTGAAGGCGGCCGGTGAGGCCAAGGCGAAGGCGGAGCAGGCGCGCGCCGAGGCGGCGCGGCACGGCGGTTCGCCGGCCGTCGCCCCCTCCGCCCTGGTGATCGACGTCGATGAGGCGGGCTTCGAGCGCGATGTGCTCGAGCGCTCCGCCGAGGTCCCGGTCGTCATCGACTTCTGGGCCGAGTGGTGCGAGCCCTGCAAGCAGCTCGGCCCGCTCCTGGAGCGCCTCGCCGTCGAGTACAACGGCCGCTTCCTGCTCGCCAAGGTCGACGTCGACGCCAACCAGATGCTGATGCAGCAGTTCGGCATCCAGGGAATTCCGGCCGTTTTCGCGGTCGTCGCCGGCCAGGCCCTGCCGCTCTTCCAGGGCGCGGCGCCCGAGGCCCAGATCCGGCAGACCCTCGACCAGCTGATCCAGGTCGGCGAGGAGCGCTTCGGCCTCACCGGGCTCCGGGTCGACGCGGACGCGGCGGCGGACGGCGGCCCGGCCGCGCGCCCGGCCGGCCCGTACGACGCGCTGCTCGAAGCGGCCATGTCCGCGCTCGACGCGGGTGACATGGCGGGCGCGGTCCAGGCGTACAAGAACGTGCTCGCGGACGACCCGGAGCACCCGGAGGCCAAGCTCGGTCTCGCCCAGGCCGAACTGCTCGCGCGGGTGCAGGACATGAACCCGGCCGAGGTGCGCAAGAACGCGGCCGACAACCCGGCCGACGTGGCCGCGCAGATCGCCGCCGCGGACCTGGATCTGGTGGGCGGTCATGTGACGGACGCCTTCGGGCGGCTCGTCGACACCGTGCGCCGCACGTTCGGCGAGGACCGCGACGCGGTGCGGGTCCGGCTCCTGGAGCTCTTCGAGGTGATCGGCCCCGAGGACCCGCGGGTGGTCTCGGCCCGGCAGGCCCTGGCGAGCGCCCTGTTCTAGCCGTTCGGGGTCGTCATTCCGTCCCCGGAAGGGGACGATTTGGCGACACAGTGACATTCGGCGGCCGCGCTTTACCAAAACTTGGTAATCGCGGCCGCTGTTACTTGCAGTAAATCGATCTCGGGATTCTGTCCGAGTTCCTCCGGTCTCATCGCCCTTTGTCGCGTGACCCGGTGGCACCCTGTGTGCCCGGACGGCGCCAGCCCGTCGTCGCTTGGTTATCAGGCCGTTACTAGCGAGTAACGAACCCTCTTGTGCGGGCGCCCGTAATGGACCACGATCGGCCACGCTCGGTCCGACACCGCACCAGCCCGGCACACCCGCCGAACGGCGCGGCGGAGGGTCCCCACCGAGCGGGCCGGCGGCCCCGCCGTCGGCCGTGGACAGGGGGGTTCCTGCTCTGACCGGCAGGGCCTGTCCAATCCGGCCGCGCGCACGGCGTGGCCAGTGGTTGTCGCTCGGGGGTGATCGCCGGTGATTCGGACGCGCGTCGTGCCGCCTGAGCCCTCGGCGCTCTCCTTCCCGAGGACGTAGCACTTCTCCCATCCCAGGACGGGCCCTGGGCCCATCCGGAGATGTACGTCCGAGAAGGAGGAATTCTCATGAAGTCCCAGGTTCGTGGCGGGACCAGATGGAAGCGGTTCGCCGTCGTCATGGTGCCGAGCGTGGCCGCGACGGCCGCCATCGGTGTCGGCCTGGCCCAGGGCGCGCTCGCCGCGTCCTTCAGCATCTCCGGCCAGGAGTTCAAGGTGAAGGCCGACAGCCTCGTCGGCACTGACTTCGTGCAGTACGGCAGCGTCGACGGTGGCAAGGACCTGGAGGGCAAGGACTTCGCCGCCCCGGTCGCCGTGTCCGGCTTCTCCGAGGCCTGGATCACCAACATGTGCCAGTCCGTCGTGACGCCGAACGTCCCGTTCGTCGGCGACGTGACGCTGGTGCTGAAGGCCGGTACCGAGGGCGCCAACGACGACGCGAAGAAGGTCTACGCGAAGAACATCTACCTGGATGTCTCCTCGCTGAAGACCAACGCCGAGTTCGAGAACATCGACATCGGCGTCGCGGCGGGCGCGCTGCCCAAGGCTCCGGGCAAGCCGGGCATCCAGCCGGGCACCAAGGCCAACCCGTACGGCTTCGGCCAGCGCGCGGAGAAGGCCAAGCTGACGGACGTCCACCAGACCGCGTGGGCGACCACCGCCGGCACCTTCAAGCTGCCCGACCTCGACCTGTCGCTGCACCGCGGCAAGGCCGAGTGCTTCTGACGCGAAGGTCCCTGACGGACTGACGCCTGGGGTGTGGGGCCGCGCTGTGCGGCCCCTCACCCGCTCCCCGGGCCAGCGCCCGCGCACCGAGCACCTTTTTCTCAGTACCACCGCTTTCAGGGAGCTGTTTCCATGAGCGCCGACACCACTGCTTCCCGCGGAGTTCGCAAGGAGAACAAGTTCCGTGTCTGGCGGCAGACGCGGCCCTTCTGGGCGGGCCTGTTCACCATGATCGGCGGCGTGCCGATCGCCTACCTGCCGTACGGCGACATGCGGCTCGGCAACGTCACGCTGGCCATGGCGACGACGGCCGGCGCCGGTGCGCTGATCATCGGCGTCCTGCTCATCACGCTGGGACTCACGATGTGGTTCCAGCCCATGGTCAGAGTCTTCGCGGGTATCGCGGCGATCGTGCTCGGGCTCATCTCCATCCCCGTGTCGAACTTCGGCGGTCTGGTCGTCGGCTTCCTCTTCGCCCTCGTCGGCGGCGGCATGTCCGCGTCCTGGGCGCCGGCCGACCCCGAGGCGGAGCAGCCGGCCGAAGCGGCGGCGGAGGAACAGCCCGCGGTGGTGGCCATGGCCGAGACCGCCCCGGCCGAGCACCACTTGCACGACGGCACGACCGGCATGACCCAGCCGCTGATCCCCCAGCAGGGTGGCGAGGCGCCGGTGGCCGAGACCACGACCGAAGCCAACGGCGGGAGGAACAGTGCGGGGTGACGAAACACAGTCGGCCGGGACGACGAGAGGGCCGCGCCACGCGGCGCCCCGCAAGTCCTTCCTGAACAAGATCCACGTGCCCGCCGGCAAGGCGATGGCCCTCGCGGCCATGCCCACCGCGGTGCTCGTGGGCATGGGCCTGGCACCCCGGCTCGCCCTCGCCGACACCAACGGCACGGACATCCCCTTCGCCCCCGGCCCCTGCGTGACCCGTTCGGACGAGCCGACGCCCGACGCGACCGGCACCGCCAAGCCCGACGGGACGCAGTCCCCGAAGCCGACGGCGAGCGCCACCGCGACCGACAAGCCGACGCCGGACACCTCCGCGAGCACCGAGCCCACGCCGGGCGCGACCACCGCCGCGCCGACCCGGCAGCCGGCCGGCACGACGTCCGCGCCCAAGGTCACGTCCACGTCCACGTCCGCGCCGACGCCGACCGCGACGAAGTCGACCAACCCGCTCGACCCGCTGGGTCTCGGCGACACGCTGGGTGGCCTGCTCGGCCTCACGGCGACGAGCAAGGATGCCGCCCCGGCCCCGACGGCGACCACGGCCGCCCCGAAGCCGATGTCCTCGACCGCCCCCACGGCCTCCACCGCCCCCACGGCGCCGACGTCCTCGGCGGCCCCGACGCCGACGGCGACGGCAGGCAAGACCGTGGACAAGACGGCCGACGACACGGTCGACAAGACCAAGGACGCCATCAAGGCCGCCGCCGACAAGGCCGGTGCCACCACCACCGAGCTGGCCGACTCCGCCAAGGGCCTCGACGCCAAGAAGGACACGGACATCCCGGACGGCGCCAAGCCGCGCTTCCCGTGCCCGACGCCCGACCCGCAGGCGCTCGCCGCGGCCGACCTGGACGAGGGCGTGCCGCTGCTGCCGGACGACCCGTGGATCCTCCAGACCAGCAAGCTGGAGCTGCGCGGGCTCAAGTACCACGGCATCGTCGAGGTGAAGACGGGCAGCGGCAAGATCAAGAAGGTGCTCAAGTTCACCGCGGACGAGGTGGACATCTGGAACCTGCACCAGCTGACCGTCCATTCCGACGGGCTGACCGGCCACGTGCGCTCCAACCCCGGGTCGGAGTCGACCATGCGCAACGGCACGGTGACCATGTACACGGAAGAGCTGAAGGGGAACCTCTTCGGCCTCATCCCGGTCACCTTCAGCCCCGAGACCCCGCCGCCGCTCGACGTTCCGTGGGCGATCTTCACCAGCTGCACGGTGAAGCAGGCCGGCCAGTTCGGCGGCACGCTCACGGTGCCGGGCCTGCGGAACACGATCGAGCCGAGCTGACCGCAGGACGACAGCGAGACCCTTCCGGGAGCCGCACACGACGGAGCCCCCGTCCCTCCGAGGAGGGACGGGGGCTCCGTCGTGCGTGAGGCGTCGCGCGGAAGGCGCCGTACGTCAGTCGCGCGCGCCGCCGCCCAGGTGGTGCACCCGGACCATGTTGGTGCTGCCGGGGACGCCGGGGGGCGAGCCGGCGGTGATGACCATGGTGTCGCCCTGGTTGTAGCGCTGGAGCTTGAGCAGCTCGGCGTCGACCAGGTCGACCATGGCGTCGGTGTTGTCCACGAACGGGACGAGGAAGGACTCGACGCCCCAGCTCAGGGTGAGCTGGTTGCGGGTGCTCTCGTCCGTGGTGAAGGCCAGGATCGGCTGGGTCGCGCGGTAGCGGGAGAGGCGGCGGGCGGTGTCGCCGGACTGGGTGAAGGCGACCAGCGCCTTGCCGCCGAGGAAGTCGGCGATCTCGGCGGCCGCGCGGGCGACCGAACCGCCCTGCGTGCGCGGCTTCTTGCCCGGGACCAGCGGCTGCAGGCCCTTGGAGAGCAGCTCCTCCTCGGCCGCGGCGACGATCTTCGACATCGTCTTCACGGTCTCGATCGGGTAGGCGCCGACCGAGGACTCGGCGGAGAGCATGACCGCGTCCGCGCCGTCCAGGATCGCGTTGGCGACGTCGCTCGCCTCGGCGCGGGTCGGCCGGGAGTTGGTGATCATCGACTCCATCATCTGGGTGGCGACGATGACCGGCTTGGCGTTGCGGCGGCACATCTCGACGAGGCGCTTCTGCACCATCGGGACGCGCTCCAGCGGGTACTCCACGGCGAGGTCGCCGCGGGCCACCATGACGGCGTCGAAGGCGGCGACGACGTCCGCCATGTTCTCGACGGCCTGAGGCTTCTCGACCTTGGCGATGACGGGGACCCGGCGGCCCTCCTCGTCCATCACCTTGTGGACGTCCTTGACGTCCTCGGCGTTGCGGACGAAGGAGAGGGCGACCATGTCGCAGCCCATGCGGAGCGCGAAGCGGAGGTCCTCGACGTCCTTCTCGGACAGGGCCGGGACGTTGACGGCCGCGCCGGGCAGGTTGATGCCCTTGTGGTCGGAGATGACGCCGCCCTCGACGACGATCGTCTTGACCCGCGGGCCGTCGACCTCGACGACGCGCAGCTCGACGTTGCCGTCGTTGATGAGGACCTGGTCGCCCTTGGAGACGTCGCCGGGCAGGCCCTTGTACGTGGTGCCGCAGATGGACTTGTCGCCGGGGACGTCCTCGGTGGTGATGGTGAACTCGTCACCGCGCACCAGCTCGACGGGGCCCTCCGCGAAGGTCTCCAGACGGATCTTGGGGCCCTGCAGGTCGGCGAGGACGCCGACGGCACGGCCGGTGTCCGCCACCGCCCGGCGGAGACGGTCGTACCGCTCCTGGTGTTCTGCCTGGGTCCCGTGGCTCATGTTGAATCGGGCCACGTTCATGCCGGCCTCGATGAGAGCCTTCAGCTGCTCATAGGAGTCGACGGCGGGGCCCAGCGTGCAGACGATTTTGGAACGGCGCATGAGGCGGATCCTATCGGTTTGTTTCGCGGCGGAATATTCCGTCTGGTGGAAAGTACAAATGGGCGGGGGGCCGCTCAGGCGTTCACTCCTTCAGGGGTCGATTCGCTCACAAGTGCGTAGCTCTGTCGGGCGATCTCCAGCTCCTCGTCGGTCGGCACGACGGCCACCGCCACCCGCGCGTACTCCGGCGAGACGATCCGGGGCTCGTCGGACCGGACGGCGTTGAGGTCCGCGTCCACCGCCAGGCCCAGCTCCTCCAGGCCGGCGATGGCGGCCTCCCGCACCGGGGCCGCGTTCTCGCCGACCCCGGCCGTGAACGCCACCGCGTCGACCCGGCCGAGCACCGCGTAATAGGCGCCGATGTACTTCTTCAGCCGGTGGACGTAGATGTCGAAGGCGAGCGCCGCGCGCTGGTCGCCCTCGTCGATCCGGCGCCGGATCTCCCGCATGTCGTTGTCGCCGCACAGTCCGACGAGCCCGGACCGCTTGTTCAGCAGCTCGTCGACGTCCTGGGCCGACATGTCCGCGTTCCGCATCAGGTGGAAGATGACCGCGGGGTCGATGTCGCCGGAGCGGGTGCCCATGACCAGGCCCTCCAGCGGGGTCAGCCCCATCGAGGTGTCCACGCACCGGCCGCCCGCCACCGCCGACGCGGAGGCCCCGTTGCCCAGGTGCAGCACGATCACGTTCACCTCCTCGGGCGCCCTGCCGAGCAGCCTCGCCGTCTCCCGGGAGACGTACGCGTGCGAGGTGCCGTGGAAGCCGTAGCGGCGGATACGGTGCGCGTCCGCGGTCTCCACGTCGATGGCGTAGCGCGCCGCCGCCTCCGGCATCGTGGTGTGGAAGGCGGTGTCGAAGACGGCGACCTGCGGCAGGTCGGGGCGCAGCGACATGGCCGTACGGATGCCGGTGAGGTTCGCCGGGTTGTGCAGCGGGGCCACCGGCACCAGGCGCTCGATCTCGGCGAGGACCTCCTCGTCGATGACGGTCGGCGCGGTGAACCGCAGCCCGCCGTGCACCACCCGGTGGCCTATCGCCGCGAGTTCGGGGGAGTCCAGGCCGATGCCGTCGGCGGCCAGCTCCTCGGCGACGGCCTTCAGCGCGGCCGCGTGGTCGGCGATGGGCCCGCTCTTCTCGCGCCGCTCCGCGCCGCCCCCCTGGAGCGGGGTGTGGACCAGCCGCGAGGTCTCCTCGCCGATCCGCTCGACGAGCCCCTGCGCCAGGCGGCTGTCGTCTCGCATGTCGAGCAGCTGGTACTTCACCGACGAGGAGCCGGAGTTGAGGACCAGAACGCGGGTGGGGGTGGTCATGCCGGGAGCTCCTGGGCCTGGGACTGGATCGCCGTGATGGCGACGGTGTTGACGATGTCGCTGACGAGCGCGCCGCGCGAGAGGTCGTTCACGGGCTTGCGCAGGCCCTGGAGCACCGGGCCGACGGCGACCGCGCCGGCCGAGCGCTGCACGGCCTTGTAGGTGTTGTTGCCGGTGTTGAGGTCCGGGAAGATCAGCACGGACGCCTGGCCGGCGACCTCCGAGCCGGGCAGCTTGGTCGCCGCCACGGACGGCTCGACGGCCGCGTCGTACTGGATCGGCCCCTCGATCATCAGCTCCGGGTGGCTCTCGCGGACCAGCTTGGTCGCCTCGCGCACCTTGTCGACGTCGGCGCCGGAGCCCGAGGTGCCGGTGGAGTACGAGAGCATCGCGATGCGCGGCTCGACGCCGAAGCGGGCGGCGGTGGCCGCGGACTGGACGGCGATGTCGGCGAGCTGCTCGGCGTTCGGGTCCGGGTTGACGGCGCAGTCGCCGTACACGAGCACCTTGTCCGCCAGGCACATGAAGAAGACCGACGACACGATCGAGGCGTCCGGCTTCGTCTTGATGATCTCGAACGCGGGGCGGATCGTCGCGGCCGTGGAGTGCACCGAGCCGGACACCATGCCGTCGGCCAGGCCCTCCTCGACCATCAGGGTGCCGAAGTAGTTCACGTCCGAGACGACGTCGTACGCCAGCTCCACCGTCACGCCCTTGTGGGCGCGCAGCCGCGCGTACCTCTCGGCGAAGGCGTCGCGCAGCTCGGAGGTCTGCGGGTCGATCAGCTGGGTGTCGCCGAGGCTCACGCCGAGGTCGGCGGCCTTCTTGCGGATGACCTCGACGTCGCCGAGCAGGGTGAGGTCGCAGACGTCACGGCGCAGCAGCACGTCGGCGGCGCGCAGCACCCGCTCCTCGCTGCCCTCGGGCAGCACCACCCGGCGCCGGTCGGCCCTGGCCTGCTCCAGGAGCTCGTGCTCGAACATCATCGGGGTGACCCGGCCGCTGCGGGCCACGGAGAGCCGGCGCAGCAGGTCGGCGGTGTCGACGTGGCGCTCGAAGAGACCGAGCGCGGTCTCCGCCTTGCGCGGGGTCGCCGCGCTCAGCTTCCCCTCGAGGGAGAAGAGCTCGGCGGCGGTGGGGAAGCTGTTGCCGGCCACCGAGATGACCGGGGTGCCCGGCGCGAGCCGCGCGGCCAGGGTGATGATCTCGTCGCTGGGCCGCTCGTTGAGGGTGAGCAGCACACCGGCGATCGGCGGGGTGCCGGCCGAGTGCGCGGCGAGCGCGCCGATGACCAGGTCGGCCCGGTCCCCGGGGGTGACGACGAGACAGCCCGGCGTCAGCGCGTGGAGGAAGTTCGGCAGCATGGCGCCGCCGAAGACGAAGTCGAGGGCGTCCCGGGCGAGCCCGGCGTCGTCGCCCAGGACGACGGAGGCGCCCAGCGCGTGGGTGATCTGGGCGACGGTCGGCGCGGCGAGGGCCGGCTCGTCCGGGACCACGTAGCAGGGCACCGGCAGCCGGGCGGCGAGCCGCTCGGCTATCCCGGCCCGGTCCTCGCCGGCGACCCGGTTGACCACCATCGCCAGCACGTCGCAGCCGAGCCCGTCGTAGGCGCGGAACGCGTTGCGCGCCTCGGCCCGCACGGACTCGGCGGTCGCGCCCTTGCCGCCGACCACCGGGATCACCGAGGCGCCGAACTCGTTGGCGAGCCGGGCGTTCAGCGCCAGCTCGTCCGGCAGCTGGGTGTCGGCGAAGTCGGTGCCCAGGACGAGCACGACCTCGTAGTCGCGGGCCACGGCGTGGAAGCGGTCGATCAGGACGGAGACCAGCTCGTCGGTGCCCCGCTCGGCCTGGAGCGCGGACGCCTCGTGGTAGTCCATGCCGTAGACGGTGGCCGGGTCCTGGGTGAGCCGGTAGCGGGCGCGCAGCAGGTCGAAGAGGCGGTCCGGGCGGTGGTGCACCAGCGGCCGGAACACTCCGACGCGGTCCACCTGGCGGGTGAGGAGCTCCATGACTCCCAGCTCGACGACCTGCCGGCCGTCCCCGCGGTCGATCCCGGTCACGTACACGCTGCGCGTCACGCCGTGGTCTCCTGTCCGAATTCCCATGGGCTTGATGTCAAGCCGGTGTGTGTAAAAACCACCGATAGGGCGGCAATGCCCTCTTGACAATACCCCTGCGGCTCGATACGACGCCCGCTGGACGAAGGGCCCCGAAGCCCGGGACCAAAGGCCCCCGAGGGCCTGCCCGGGCCGCGGACGCGGAGTAGCAGCGAGCGCGCCCGCACCGCCGACCGTGTGAGAATCGACGCGGCTCACACGTACCACTACCGAGCAGGAGACCCAGCACGATGCGCATCGGAGTTCTGACAGCGGGCGGCGACTGTCCCGGCCTGAACGCGGTGATCCGGTCGATCGTGCACCGGGCCGTGACGCACTACGGCGACGAGGTCATCGGTTTTGAGGACGGCTACGCGGGCCTGCTCGACGGGCGCTACCGCCGCCTCGACCTCGACGCCGTCAGCGGCATCCTCGCCCGCGGCGGCACCATCCTCGGCTCCTCCCGCCTGGAGCGCGCCCGCTTCCGCGCCGCCTGCGACAACGCCAAGGAACTCATCGAGAAGAGCGGCTTCGACGCCCTCATCCCGATCGGCGGCGAGGGCACGCTCACCGCCGCCCGGATGCTGTCCGAGGCCGGCGTGCCCGTCGTCGGCGTGCCGAAGACCATCGACAACGACATCTCCTCCACCGACCGCACCTTCGGCTTCGACACCGCCGTCGGCGTCGCCACCGAGGCGATGGACCGGCTCAAGACCACCGCCGAGTCCCACCAGCGCGTCATGGTCGTCGAGGTGATGGGCCGGCACGCCGGCTGGATCGCCCTGGAGTCCGGCATGGCCGCCGGCGCCCACGGCATCTGCCTGCCCGAGCGCCCCTTCGACCCGGCCGACCTGGTCAAGATGGTCGAGGAGCGCTTCGCGCGCGGCAAGAAGTTCGCCGTCATCTGCGTCGCCGAGGGCGCCCACCCCGCCGACGGCACCATGAACTACGGCAAGGGCGAGATCGACCAGTTCGGCCACGAGCGCTTCCAGGGCATCGGCACCGCCCTCGCGTACGAGCTGGAGCGCCGCCTCGGCAAGGAGGCCCGGCCCGTCATCCTCGGCCACGTCCAGCGCGGTGGCACCCCGACCGCGTACGACCGGGTGCTCGCCACCCGCTTCGGCTGGCACGCGGTGGAGGCCGCGCACCACGGCGACTTCGGCAACATGACGGCGCTGCGCGGGACGGACGTCCGGATGGTGCCGCTGGCCGAGGCCATCACCCAGCTGAAGACCGTGCCGGAGGACCGGATGCGCGAGGCCGAGTCGGTCTTCTGAGGCCTCCGAGTGGTCTGCCGGGCCGGGCCGGGCCGGGCTGAGCCGGGCCGGGCGGGGCTGAGCCGGGCCGGGCCGGGCTGAGCCGGGTCGAGGCGGGCCGAATCCCCGCTTGAGCCCGGCGTCGCGATCAACAAGGCTTGACCCCTGGGTTGGCGGCGAAGGGGCGGCAGGCATGGCCACGGGGGACGAGCCAGGGGACCGGCCGGAGGACCGGCCGGGGGACGACCCGGAGGACCAGCCGGGGGACGACCCGGGGGACGACCCGGGAGAGGGTCCGCTCGTCTGGCCCGGCTGCGAAGCGGCGGTGCCCGACGAGACGCCCGTCCCCGAGGAGGAGCCGCCCGGCCCGCGCTCCCGGCTGCGCCGCACCCTCGTCGCCGGCATCGCCGTGACCGGGCTCGTCCTCGCGACCGTCAGCGTGGTCGCCGTCATGCGTGACGGCGCCCCGGGCCACCGCCGGCACCCGGCGCTCACCGCACCCGACGAAGGCCCGGTGCGGATCCGGGCCGTCGGCTCGGACCTGTGCCTGGGCGAGCGGCGCGGCAGCCCGAGCGGGCAGGTCCACCAGCGGGACTGCGCGGACGCGGACGTGCCGTCCTACGCCCTCGAACGGCTGGGATCCGCGACCTGGCGGATCGTCACGGACCACCCGGACCACGGCCCCGGCTGCGCCGGGATACCGGGCAGCGGCCGGATACCCGGCGCCGCCCTCGAGGACGCCGAGTGCGGCGACCCGACCCGCGTCGAAGGCTTCGTCCTGGCGCCGTACGGCACCCCGGTCACCGGCTGGCGTATCCTCCCGGCCGGCTCCGCGGTCCCCGGCGGCTGCGTCACCGTCGTCGGCGACCCGAAGGCCGCGTGGGCCTCGCTCGCCCAGGCGCCGTGCCGGCCGGACGCCCGCGGCCAGCTCTTCAGCTTCGACCGCCGGGACTGAGGCACGGCAGCCGCGCCGTCACGGCCGAAGGAGGTCGCGGCCGAAGGAGGCCGCGGCTACTGGCCGACGGCCGTCCAGAAGTGCTCCGTGATCTCGTCGAGGTACGCGCGGCCCGCGTCGCCCGTCGCCCCCGACGCGCCCCAGCTGCTCGTCGCCGCCATCCGGGCGTGGTAGTCGTCGAAGAGCTGCTGCAGCGCGTTCTCCACCGACTGCTTCGGCAGCAGGACCAGCTTCACGACCGGCTTCACGTACCCCTGCCAGCGCGTGGTCGCCGCGTCCCGCAGCAGCCCGGCCAGCTTCCCGTCCGCGCCCGTCGCGGTGAGCAGCGCGCGCGGCCCGAGGCCGAGGACCTCGGCGAGGGCGGCGGTCTGGCGCTCGTTGCCGCGCCACTCGCCCGACTCCTCCATCCGTACGTACGCGGAGGGGTCGACGCCCACCCGGCGGGCCAGGTCCTCGGGCGCCAGGGCGCGGGCCAGCCGGTGCTCGCGCAGGGTGGTCGCGGAGGCGAGCAGCTCGGCCGGGGAACACCACAGGACCCCGGCGAGCGCGGTCAGCTCCTGGGGGGTGGGCGCGATCCTGCCGCGCTCCCAGGCCATCACGATCTCGGGGGTGACGAGGAGGCCGTACTGGGCGCGCAGACCGTAGGCGACGTGGCCGGGCTGCATGCCGAGGCCCTCGCGCAGCCGGCGGGCGGCGAGGGCGTTGAAGGGTGGAGAGGGTTGGTGCACCCCGCCACGGTAGGAGCGCAGGGTGACCGCTGGCTACGGTGCGTTCACCCAACGCTCATGGTCGTAGGAAGATGGGAACTGATCAGTAGGCGCGGGGCGTTCGCTCGGCCTCCCCGAGCCAGCGGTACTGCAGCTCGGGCCGCCCTATCTGTCCGTACTGCGGGGCCCGGGCCGCCCGCCCCGCCGTCACCAGGTGCTCCAGATAGCGGCGCGCGGTGATCCGCGAGATCCCGACGGCCGTGCCCGCCTCCGCCGCCGTGAGCCCGTCGGCCGCCGCCCGCAGCGAGCGGGTCACCGCCTCCAGGGTCGGCCCGCTCAGCCCCTTGGGCAGCGCGGCGGGCTGCGGGGCGCGCAGCGTCGCGAGCGCCCGGTCCACCTCGTCCTGCCCGGACGCCTCCCCGGCCGACGCGCGGAACTCCGCGTATCGGGCGAGCCGGTCCCGCAGCGTGGCGAAGGTGAACGGCTTGAGCACGTACTGCACGACCCCCAGCGACACGCCCTCCCGCACGATCGCCAGGTCGCGCGCCGACGTCACCGCGATCACGTCCGCCGCGTGCCCGGCCGCGCGCAGCGCCCGCAGCAGCTGCAGTCCGTGCCCGTCGGGCAGGTAGAGGTCGAGCAGGATCAGGTCCACCGGCACCCGGTCGAGCACCCGCACGGCCTCGGCCCGCGAGTGCGCGACCCCGACGACCGTGAACCCGGCCACCCGTCCCGCGTACAGCGCGTGCGCGTCGGCGGCGACCGGATCGTCCTCGACCACGAGCACCCGGATGCCGGGCTTCGCTGCGATGTCGCTCATGCGCGCGCCTCCAGGGCGGTCTCCGGTTCGGTACGGACGGGGGTGCCGGCGGCGGCACGGTCGGCGTCGGGGCCGGGGGTGTGTCCGGCCGCACGGTCGGCGTCGGGGCCGAGCGCAGGTCCGGCGGTACGTGCGGAGGTACGGTCCAGGGGCAGCCGGGCCGTGAACTCCGCGCCGCCCAGCGGGGATTCGGCGAGCGTGAGGCTTCCCGACGCCCGGGTCACCGCCTGCTGGACGAGCGCCAGGCCGAGGCCGCGGCCCGGGCCCCGGGTCGACCAGCCGCGGTCCAGGACGGCGGCGCGGTCCTCGGGCCGTACGCCCGGCCCGTTGTCGCCGACCCGCAGCAGCAGCTCGCCGTCCTCGGCGAGCGCGGTCACGGTGACCCGGCCGCTGCGCGGAGCCGTCGGCGCGTCACCGAGCGATCCCGGCTCATGGGCCGGGCCGGCCGAGCGCGGCGCGGGGACGGTGCCGCCCGCCGCCTCCACCGCGTTGTCGACGAGGTTCCCGAGGATCGTCACCAGGTCGCGGGCCGGCAGCGACACCGGCAGCACGCCGTCGTCGATCCGGCTGTCCTCGGTCAGCACCAGCTCCACGCCCCGCTCGTTGGCCTGCGCCGCCTTGCCGAGCAGCAGCGCGGCGAGCACCGGCTCGCCGACCGCGCTCACCACCCGGTCGGTCAGCGCCTGCGCCAGCTCCAGTTCGGCCGTGGCGAAGCCCACCGCCTCCTCGACCCGGCCCAGCTCGATGAGCGACACGACGGTGTGGAGGCGGTTCGCGGCCTCGTGGGCCTGCGAGCGCAGCGCCTCCGTGAAGCCCCGCTCCGAGTCCAACTCGCCGGAGAGCGCCTGGAGTTCGGTGCGGTCCCGGAGCGTGACCACGGTGCCGCGGCGCTCGCCGCCCACCACCGGGCGGGTGCTGACCACGAGCACCCGCTCGTCCGTCAGATGCAGCTCGTCCACCCGAGGCTCCGACGCGAGCAGCGCGCCCGTGAGCGGCGCCGGCAGCCCGAGCTCCGCCGCGGAGCGGCCCACGGCGTCGTCCGCCAGACCGAGCAGCTCCCGCGCCCCGTCGTTGATCAGCGCGATCCGCCGCTGCCCGTCCAGCATCACCAGACCCTCGCGCACCGCGTGCAGCGCGGCCTCGTGGTAGTCGTGCATCCGGCTCAGCTCCGTCGCGTTCATCCCCTTGGTGTGCCGGCGCAGCCGGGCGTTGATCACGTACGTGCCGACGCCGCCGAGCGCGAGCGCCGCGCCCGCCATCCCGAGCAGCGCGGTCACCTGCTCCCGTACCTGCTCGCTGATCCGCTCGATCGTGATGCCCGCGCTGACCAGGGCGATGACCCGGTCGTGGTCGGCGTGGTCGCGGACCGGCGCGACCGTGCGGACCGAGGGCCCGAGCACGCCCAGGTGCGTCTCGGAGAAGGTCTCGCCGCGCACGGCGGGCGCGATGTGTCCCAGGTAGCTGCGGCCGATCTGCTCCGGCTCCGGGTGCGTCCAGCGGGTGCCGTCCGGGGCCATGATCACGACGAAGGTGACACCGGTCCGCCGGCGCAGCTCCTCCGCGTACGGCTGGAGCACCGTCGTCGGGTTCACCGTCCGCGCCGCGCGCGCCGCCGCGACCACCGAGGGCGAGGCGGCGACGGCCGTCGCGGTCGCCGTCGACTGGCGGCGCGCCGTCTCCTCGGCCTGGGCGCGGTCCGTCACGTACGCGAAGACGGCGCATCCGGCGACGACGACGGCCACGAGCACGACCTGCATCGCGAAGAGCTGAGCTGCGAGGCTGCGGGGCCGGGGGAGGGGGAGGCGCATGCGTGCCAGTGTGCCCCGCCCGATTTGCTCCCTCGTAGCGCGCGGCCCGAATCGTTATGTCGACCGTCCCGTGGCGCCCTGGGCGCGGACTTCCGTGCGGCCGTGAACGAAACGTACGCAAGCGTGACCCCGGTCACAGGCTGGTGGATAGTCGCGGAGGTCCACCGGGACGTGGACACCCTTTGAGCACGAGGAGGACCCCGTGGCCGCAACCGCACGACGGGACCGCACCCACTATCTGTACCTGGCCGTGATCGGCGCCGTCCTGCTCGGCATCGCCGTCGGCTTCCTGGCGCCCGGCTTCGCCGTGGAGCTCAAGCCGGTCGGTGCCGGCTTCGTGAGCCTGATCAAGATGATGATCTCGCCGATCATCTTCTGCACGATCGTGCTCGGGGTCGGCTCGGTCCGCAAGGCCGCCAAGGTCGGCAAGGTCGGCGGCCTCGCCCTCGGCTACTTCCTGGTGATGTCGACCGTCGCCCTCGCCATCGGCCTGGTCGTCGGCAACATCCTGGAGCCCGGCTCCAGCCTCCACCTCACCAAGGACGTGGCCGCCGCCGGCGCAAAGCAGGCGGAAGGCGCGAGCCAGGACACGGCCGAGTTCCTCCTCGGGATCATCCCGAAGACCATGGTCTCCGCCTTCACCGAGGGCCAGGTCCTCCAGACCCTCCTCGTCGCGCTCCTCGCGGGCTTCGCGCTGCAGGCGATGGGCAAGGCCGGCGAGCCCGTGCTGCGCGGCATCGGGCACATCCAGCGGCTCGTCTTCCGTATCCTCGCCATGATCATGTGGGCCGCCCCGGTCGGCGCCTTCGGCGCCATGGCCGCCGTCGTCGGCGCGACCGGCACCGCCGCCCTGAAGTCGCTCGCCGTCATCATGATCGGCTTCTACATCACCTGCGCGCTCTTCGTCTTCCTGGTCCTCGGCACGCTGCTGCGGCTCGTCGCCGGCGTGAACATCCTGGCCCTGCTCAAGTACCTGGGCCGCGAGTTCCTGCTGATCCTGTCCACCTCGTCGTCCGAGTCGGCGCTGCCCCGGCTCATCGCCAAGATGGAGCACCTGGGCGTCAGCAAGCCGGTCGTCGGCATCACCGTCCCGACCGGCTACTCCTTCAACCTCGACGGCACCGCGATCTATCTGACGATGTCCTCGCTGTTCATCGCCGAGGCCATGGGCAAGCCGCTGGCGCTCGGCGAGCAGATCTCGCTCCTCGTCTTCATGGTCATCGCCTCGAAGGGCGCGGCGGGCGTCACGGGCGCCGGTCTCGCGACCCTCGCCGGCGGCCTGCAGTCGCACCGTCCCGAGCTCGTCGACGGGGTCGGCCTGATCGTCGGCATCGACCGCTTCATGAGCGAGGCCCGCGCCCTCACCAACTTCGCGGGCAACGCCGTCGCCACCGTGCTCGTCGGCACGTGGACCAAGGAGATCGACAAGGCCCGGGCCGCCGAGGTCCTCGCCGGCCGCGTCCCCTTCGACGAGACCACCCTCGTCGACGACGGCCACGGCGCCCCGTCGCCGCTGCCGGACCAGCGTCCGGCGGACGAGGGCGAGGAGAAGGCACGGGCGGGCGTCTGACCTCTGACGACCTCGGATGGCCTCTACGGCCCCTGAACCCCCGGGCCCCGGGCCTTGAGCCGGATCCGGGTCCCGGTACGGAATGCCCCTGGTCGCGCAGCCGCGCGGTCGGGGGCATTCCGTCGTCGCGCGGACCGCGCGGCCGGGGGCGTTCCGTCGTCGCGCGGACCACGCGGCCGGGAGCATTCCGTCGCCGTCGGCGGCCTCACTCGCCGAGCTCGGCCAACTCCTCCGCCGTCAGCCGCAGTTCGGCGGCGAGGGCGGAGTCGCGGGCCGTCTCCGGGCGGCTCGCGCCCGGGATCGGCAGGACGTGGCCGCCGGGGCGGGCCAGGAGCCAGGCGAGCGCCACCCGCTGGGGGCTGACCCCGCGCGCCGCGGCCACCCGGTGGAAGGCGGCGAAGCGCGGGTCGGCCCGGCGGCCGGACGGCCCGTCCAGGGAGCTGCGCGAGATCCCGCCGAGCGGGCTCCACGGCAGGAAGGCCAGGCCGAGCTCGGCGCAGAGGCGGAGTTCGGGCTCGCTGTCCCGGACGGCGGGCGAGTACTGGTTCTGTACGGAGACGAGGGCGTCGCCCAGGATCTCGCGGGCCAGCAGGATCTGCTCGCGGTCCACGTTGGAGATCCCGGCCAGCCGGACCGTGCCCGCGTCGACCAGCTCCCGTATCGCGCCGAGGGACTCGGCGTACGGGACGGCCGGGTCCGGCTTGTGCAGCTGGTACAGGCCGATCGCCCCGCCGCCCAGCCGCCGCGCCGAGCCCTCCGCCGCGCGCCGCAGGTGCGCGGGGCGGCCGTCGACCGTCCAGCCGCCGTCGGCGCTGCGGCCCCGCCCGCCTTTGGTGGCGACGAGGATGTCGTCCCGGCCGGCGCCGCTGCCGCCGTACGCGGCGAGCGCGCGGGCGATCAGGAGCTCGTTCGCGCCGGTGTCGCCGCCGGGCGGGTGGTAGGAGTCCGCCGTGTCGAGCAGCGTCACCCCGGCGTCCAGGGCGGCGTGGACGGTGGCGAGGGCGCGGGCCTCGTCGGGGTGGCCCTCGATGGAGAGGGGCATCGCGCCGAGCCCGATGGCGCTGACGGTGACGTGGTCGCCGAGCGTGCGCCGCAGCATCACGCCACCTCCGCCGTGATCGTCTCGGAAAGGGCCGTGCGGAGCCATTCCCGGGAATGCGAGAAGTGATATCCGAGCCGCTCCGCCCGGGAATTGTCCATGCCATAGGAACGGGCGAAGGAGAACGGCGAGACCTCCCCGACCTCCACCTCCTGGAAAACGGTCCGACCGCCCACCAGGTCCTCGATCTCCGCGCAGATATCGGCGGTCGTCAGCGGCCCGTGGGAATGCGCGTTCACCGGCCCGGTGAATTCCGCACCGACCGCCGCCCAGGCGAGGAACGCGGCGATCTCCTCGACGTACACATAGGTGGCCGGACGGTTCGTCGTCGGGACGGCGACGGGCTCGCCGGCCCGGATCCGCTGCGCGTAGTGCGCCACCCGCCCGGTGAAGTCGTCGGCGCCGCCGAGGACGTGCGCGACCCGCACCGAGGCCCACGGGAAGCCGGCGTCGGCGGCGGCCGCCGCGAACACCGCCTCCGCCTGCCGCTTGCCCTCACCGTAATGCGCCTCCAGGAACCCCGGGTCCTCCCACGGCAGTCCGAGGTCGACGTGCACCGTGTCCAGGTCGAGCGTGTCCTCGGCGACCGGGACGGCGGAGTCCTCGTACTCGTACACCTCCACCGTCGACGTCATCACATAACGCCGGGTCCGCCCCGCGAAAACCCGCCGGGCGATGTCCGCCTGACGCGGGGTGTAGCAGACCTGGTCGACCACGACGTCGAAATTCCGCCCGGCGAGCGCCTTTTCCAGGGCCGCCTCGTCGTCGCGGTCGGCGAGCAGGGATATCGTCCCGGCCGGCGCCGGTGAGGAACCCCGATTGAGCACCGTCACCCTGTGCCCGCCGTCGAGCAGTCGCGCCGTCAGGCGCTTTCCGAAATAGCGGTTGCCGCCGATGATCAGAATCTCCATGCCTCAAGTGTTACGTTGAGCGCTCGCTGTCTGAAGGGGGAAACATGGGAGTCCAGGCCGTCGCACCGAAGGAACCACGGCATCCGCGCGCCGCCACCGTCGAAACCTCGGCGGGCGCCTTCGACCCCATCGACCGGCAGATCCTGGACCTGCTGCAGAGCGACGGCCGCATCAAGCTCAGCGAGCTCGGCCGCCGGGTCCGGCTGAGCCCGGCAGCCGTCACCGAACGGGTCCGCCGCCTGGAGGCGTGCGGCGCGATCACCGGATACGGCGCCCAGGTCGCCCCGGCCCGACTGGGCTACGGCATCCAGGCGTTCATCCGGGTCAACCCGCACGGCGGCTACAACCTCAAGCACCCGCGCACCCTGGAGCTGATCGCCCGCCCGGAGATCCGCGAGGTCCACCACGTGGTCGGCGAGGACTGCTGGATCCTCAAGGTCGCCGTCACCGACACGGTGCACCTGGAGGAGATCCTGGAACAGACCTCGGCCCTCGGCCGCACCACGACCTCCGTGGTGCTCTCCTCGCCGGTCGAGCGCAAGCCACTGCTCCCGCCGGGCGTCTGACGGATGCGCCTTGCCTTGACGTCGGCGTCAAGGCTTACGTTCGTGGACATGCGAATCGGCGAGCTGGCCGAGCGGGCGGGCACGACCACGCGGACTCTGCGCTACTACGAGTCCCGCGGCCTCCTGACCGCACGGCGCACGGAGAACGGTTACCGCACCTACGACGAGGACGACCTGCGGCTCCTGCGGCAGATCCGGACCCTGCAGGACTTCGGGTTCGACCTGGAGGAGACCCGGCCCTTCGTCGACTGCCTGCGCGCCGGCCACCCGGCGGGCGACGCGTGCCCCGCGTCCCTCGCCGTCTACCGGCGCAAGCTCGCCGAGATCGACGGACTCATCGCACAGCTCCAGCAGGTGCGCGCCCAGGTCGGCGCGCAGCTGCTCCGGGCCGAGGCGGAACTGCCGGCCGGCCCGGAGCCGCGGTGCGAACTCACACCTCACGAGCGGGAACAGGGAGAGCGGACATCATGATCCGAGCGAAGGGCGTGGCCGAGGTCACCGACACCGACTTCGACACCGAGGTCCTGGGAGCCGAACTCCCGGTCCTCGTCGAGTTCACCGCCGACTGGTGCGGCCCCTGCCGCCAGCTGGCCCCCGTCCTCAGCGCGATCGCCGAGGAACAGACCGGCCGGCTCAAGGTGGTCCAGATCGACGCCGACACCAACCCGGCCGCCGTCACCCGCTACGGCGTCCTGTCCATGCCCACCCTCCTGGTCTTCCGCTCCGGCGAACCCGTCAAGTCCATGGTCGGCGCCCGCCCGAAGCGCCGCCTCCTGGAGGAGCTGTCGGACGTGCTGGAACCGGTGGGCGCTTAGCGGGCCCGGGCCAGGGTCTCCCTGAGCAGCAGTGCGCCGGCTGCCCGGGCCGACGGTCCGGACGTACGCGTCGCGAGGGAGGCGCCGGCGCGCCGCACCGCGTCGAGCCTGATCCGCTGCACCCCGACCAGGGCCCGCACGAAGGGCCGGTACGGCGGGTCCACCACCTCCGCGAGCACGTCCGCGCCCGCCAGGTCGGCCGCCGCGCGCTCCGCCTGCTCCGCCACGAGCCGGCCGAGCGCGGCCCCCGGCCGGGTGAGGTCCGCCCCGTGCCGGGCCACCGCGTCGGCCGGGACACCCGGCCGGCCCTCGCGGACGTCCTCGGACAGGTCCTCCAGGAAGTCGAAGCGCTGCATGGCGCGGATGAGCCGGTGGCAGCCGTCCGTGAACACCTCCCGCGCGGCCGGGTCCGCCGGGGCGACCAGGCAGGCCGTCAGCATCAGCGCGGGCAGCGAGTACTCCTGTACGTACAGCTCCAGTTCCCCGTCGTCGGCGATGCCCCGCCACTCGACCTCACGCACGGCGCCCCGCAGGAACTCCTCGACGTGCACCCGGACGTCGGGATGGCGCTCGGCGGTGTGCGCCAGGCAGCGCAGCACGGACGACTCGGAGTCACCGTCGCGAACCGCCTTCCGCACCAGTCCGTCCCACTCCGCGAGCGCGGCCGCCCGCTGCTCGCGGGGCCCGCGGTCGATCCGCTCGTCGGTCTCGTGCATGAACGCGACGGCGGCCACCACATGCGGCAGCAGCGCCCCGGGCAGCAGCAGCCGCGCGGCGGCGTACTCGGCCGGTGCGAAGCGCCGCACCGCGCGCCGCTGTTCCCCGTAGTCCCGCCGCAGTGCCGCCTTCCCGATGCCGGCCTGCCCGAGGGCCCGCTCCCACATGCCCGACCTCCTGTTCGTCCCCGGCCGGTGAGCCTACGGGCCGCTCCCGCCCCGGACGGAAACCAGGTGATCGCTCGTGCGCCGCGTGCCAGACTCGCTCGGGTGTACGAGATCCACGAGACGCATGTCACGGTCCGCTGCGGGACCGAGGAGGAGCGGACCCGGCTGGGCGCGTGGGCGGCGGACCGGGGGTTGAAGCTCACGACCATCGTCCTCGCCCGGGGCCGCATGCCCGTCCAGCCGATGCTGACGCTGCCGGACCGCACGAGCCATCCGGCGGTCGTGGCCGCGCTGCGGGCGGACGGGTTCGATCCGGTGCGGGTCAAGGTCGAGACGGTGCCGTGGAGCGAGGAGCCCGCGGGCCATGGCGGCGGCTACCACGAGCACCACCTCAAGCTGGCGCTGCCCGCCCGCTACGACCGTGCCGCGCTCGAAGCGCTCGTCGTCCCGCACGGCGCCCATGTCTCGTGGAACGCCCGCCGGGCGCTGCCGGGTCCGGACGGGTGGCACGAGCGCTTCGTGACCCAGCGGCACCCGGGACCCGCCGACGTGGCGGGCCGGGCCTGCGCCGCGCTGCGCGCCGCGCTGGTCGACGCCGGGCACGAACTCCTGTCGGAGGAAAGGGAGTTCGTGCTGTCGGACAGCGACCTGTCGCTCGACGAGGGCTGGCTGGACGAGACCGTACGAGAGGAAACCCCATGACCGACCCCGACTCCGACCACCTGCGGTACCGAGACCGGCTGCCCCGCACCCTGACCGCCGGGATCGGCGACGCGGCCGTCCGGCACCGGGCCTTCGACCCGGCTCTCAAGCAGTTCGACCGGGCCTTCGCCCCCATGGACACCGTCGTCCAGGACCCGGAGCTCCGCGCCCGCTGGCAGACCGCCCGCCGCTCCGCCCTCGACCTGGTCCTCGCTGCCGTCGCCGGCTCGCCCTGGGCGGACTGCCTGGTCCTGCGCGGAAGCATGCTGATGTCGGCCTGGTTCGGCGAGGCCGCCCGCGCGCCCAAGGACATCGACTTCGTCGTGGTCCCCGAGACCTGGCGCATCGAGGAGCCGCGCACCCGCGCCATGCTCGACGGCATCACCGGGGCGGCCGAGCGGCACGCCCGTACGGTGGGGGCCGAGGTCGGACTCTCCGCGGCCGGGGCCGTGACCGAGGAGATCTGGACCTACGAGCGGGTGCCCGGCCACCGTCTGGTGATCCCGTGGACGATGCCGGGCCTGCCCGGCGGCCAGGTCCAGCTCGACTTCGTCTTCAACGAGTCCCTTCCGCTGCCCGCGGAGCCGGCCGAGGTCGCGGGCGTGGGCGTGACGGCCGCGAGCCGCGAACTCTCCCTCGCCTGGAAACTCATGTGGCTGCTCAGCGACATGTACCCGCAGGGCAAGGACCTGTACGACGCGGTGCTCCTGGCCGAGAGCTGCCCGCCGCCGCTCGCGCTCGTGGAGCGGCTGCTGCGGGAGGCGGACGAGTGGCCGGGGTACGCGAACGAGTCGCTGACCCTGGGCATGTTCGAGGCCGCGCTCGGCGAGGTCGACTGGGACGGCTTCGGCGACCCGCACGCCGACTCCGAGGAGGCGCGACGCGAGCTCGGCGCCCGCCTCCTCGCGGTCGTGGCCCCGCTCCTCTAGGCCCACAACGCGGTCGAGTGCTCCGCCACCACCCCCCGCACCTTCTCAAGGAGTTCCGCCACCGGCATCGGATCGAGCCGCCGGCCGTCCCTCAGGCGGACCGAGACCTCGTCCGCCGCCGCCTCCTTCGCGCCGATGACCGCCTGGTACGGGGCGAGGCGGGCGGCGCGGATGCGGGCGCCGAGGGTGCCGCGGGACGGGGGGAGGACGTCGGCGCGCAGGCCGAGGGCGGTGGCGTGGGCGGCGAGGCGGGCGGCGGCGTCGCACTCGGCGTCGGAGACGGGGAGGACGGCGAGCTGGACGGGGGCGAGCCAGGCCGGGAAGGCGCCGGCGTGGAGTTCGACGAGGTGGGCGACGGCGCGTTCGACGCTGCCGACGACGGAGCGGTGGACCATCACGGGGCGGTGCTTGGCGCCGTCGGCGCCGATGTAGTGGAGGCCGAACTGCTCGGGCTGGTGGAAGTCGACCTGCACGGTGGAGAGGGTCGACTCGCGCCCGGCCGGGTCCGCGACCTGGACGTCGATCTTCGGGCCGTAGAACGCGGCCTCGCCCGCCGCCTCCTCGTAGTCGAGCCCGGACGCGTCCAGGACCTCACGCAGCAGCGCGGTCGACCGCTCCCACTTCTCCGGCGCGTCGACGTACTTGCCGCCGGGGCCCGGCAGCGAGAGCCGGTAGCGGACCGGGACGATGCCCATGGCCGCGTACGCCGCCCGGATCAGCTCCAGCGCGCCGGCGGCCTCCTCGGCGACCTGGTCGAGGGTGCAGAAGATGTGCGCGTCGTTGAGCTGGATGGCCCGCACCCGGGTGAGGCCGCCGAGCACGCCCGACAGCTCGGAGCGGTACATGCCGCCCAACTCGGCCATGCGCAGCGGAAGTTCGCGGTAGCTGTGGGCGCGGGAGCGGAAGATCACGGCGTGGTGCGGGCAGAGGCTCGGCCGCATCACCATCTCCTCCCCGCCGACGTCCATGGGCGGGAACATGTCGTCGCTGTAGTGCGCCCAGTGCCCGGAGATCTCGTACAGCTCGCGCTTCCCGAGCACCGGCGAGTACACGTGCCGGTACCCGGCCCGCCGCTCGGCCTCCCGTACGTACTCCTCGAGCGCGTGGCGTACGACGGCCCCGTCCGGCAGCCAGTAGGGCAGCCCGGCCCCGATCAGCGGATCGGTGTCGAACAGTTCCAGCTCACGGCCCAGCCTGCGGTGGTCGACGACGTCGTGGGACTCGCTCATGGTCACTCCTCGGTTCGGTGGAGCCGAAGGGGAGGAGCGAGTGCCCGGCCGGTACGACGAAGCCCCGGGGCACTCGCCCCGGGGCTTCGGACAAAGACAGCTGTCAGCGCGCCGGGACACTCTCCGGCGTCGTCGTGTGGACGGCAGCGCGCTTCATATCGCTGACGCTAGCAGGGGGCGCGCAACGCGCGCACGCGAATTTTCGGGCACAAAAAAGCCCCGGACTAGAATTGACAGCCGGGGTCGTCGATCGCGTATATTTGTGGATTCCGTGTCTGGGCACACAAAAGACGCGGAGAAGTTCACTAAAAGCACTGTAACCCGCCGGGAGTCGAATTGTCAACCGAGGAATTTCGGAAAGAGCAGCGATTCATCACCGAGCTCTACGCGCGACTCGACGACCTGAGGGACCAGGCCGAGGCCGGCGTCGCGCACGCCCTCGGCACCCCCGGCGTGGGCAACGCACAAGCCCGCCTGGAGCGCGACGTGCTCGTCGCCGAGCAGTCCGGGCTGCTCTCCGCGCTCAACGCCGGGGAGAGCGGACTGTGCTTCGGACGCCTCGTGTTCAAGGACGGGCGGGACCACCACATCGGCCGCATCGGCGTCCGCGAGGACGACGCCCAGCGCACCCCGCTCGTCGTCGACTGGCGCGCCGAGATCGCCCGGCCCTTCTACCTCGCGACCGGATACGAGCCGATGGGCCTGACCCGGCGCCGGCACATCACCACGCAGGGCCGCGAGGTCGTCCAGCTCCACGACGAGGTGCTCGACCTCGCCGACGCCACCCGCACCGGGCACGAGAACCGCGACGCCGACGAGGTGCTGCTCGCCGCGCTCGACGCGGCCCGCACCGGCCGGATGCACGACATCGTGCAGACCATCCAGGCCGAGCAGGACGCCATCATCCGCTCCCCGCACCGCGGCGTGCTCGTCGTCGAGGGCGGCCCCGGCACCGGCAAGACCGCCGTGGCCCTGCACCGGGCCGCGTACCTGCTCTACGCGCACCGCGAGCAGCTCGCCAAGCGCGCCGTGCTGATCGTCGGCCCCAACCCCGCCTTCCTCGGCTACATCGGCAACGTCCTGCCCTCCCTCGGCGAGACCGGCGTCCTGCTCGCCACGCCCGGCGAGCTCTTCCCCGGCGTCCACGCCACCGGCACGGACACCCCGCGCGCCGCCGCCGTCAAGGGCTCGGCACGGATGGCCGAGGCCCTGGCCGCGGCCGTACGGGACCGGCAGCAGGTCCCCGAGCGCGGCGAGCCGCTGATCGTGCCGCACGAGGACGGCGACCTGATCATCGACTGGGACATGGCCCTCGAAGCCCGGCACAAGGCCCGCGAGACCTTCCTCCCGCACAACCTCGCCCGCCCCTACTTCGTCTTCCACGTCCTCGACGCGCTCGCCGAACAGCTCGCCGACCGCATCGGCGCCGACCCCTACGGCGGCCCCAACTTCCTCGGCCCCGACGACCGCGCCCTGCTCGCCAAGGGCGTCGCCGCCAACCCCGACGTGCACACGGCCCTCGACACCCTGTGGCCGGCCCTCACCCCGCAGGAGTTCCTCGCCGACTACCTCGCCGAGCCCACCCACCTCGACGACGAGGCCGACCTCGAAGCGATCCGCCGGGACGGCGGTCCGTGGACCCCCGGCGACGTGCCCCTCCTCGACGAGGCCGCCGAACTCCTCGGCCACGACGACTCCGCCGCCCGGGCCGCCGAGGAGGCCGAGCGGCAGAAGCAGATCGCCTACGCGCAGGGCGTCCTCGACGTCTCCTTCGCCTCCCGGACCTACGAGTTCGAGGACAAGGAGGAGGTCGACAAGGACGCCTCCGAGGTGCTCTCCGCGCACGACATCATCGACGCCGAGCGCTTCGCCGAGCGCCACGAGGAGGCCGACCACCGCAGCGCCGCCGAACGCGCCGCCGCCGACCGCACCTGGGCCTTCGGCCACATCATCGTCGACGAGGCGCAGGAGCTGTCCGCGATGATGTGGCGACTCCTCATGCGCCGCAGCCCCACCCGCTCCATGACCCTGGTCGGCGACCCGGCGCAGACCGGCGACCCGGCCGGCGTCGGCGCCTGGCAGGACATCCTCGACCCGTACGTGGCGGACCGCTGGGAGCTCGTCCGGCTCGGCGTCAACTACCGCACCCCGGCCGAGATCATGGCCGTCGCCGCCGACGTGCGCCGGGCGGCCGACCCCGGCTTCGAGCCGCCGCGCTCGGTCCGCTCCACCGGCGTCGAGCCCTGGGACCGCACGGTCGAGGACCCGGTGAAGGAGACCGCCGACGCGGTCGCGGCGGAGCTGACGGCGCGGGAGGAGGGCCGGCTCGCCGTCATCGCCCCCGAGGCCCTGCACCCCGAGCTGCTCGCCGCCCTCCCCGACGCCGCCCACGGCCCCAAGCCCGACCTGACGCGCCGGGTCGTGCTCCTCGACCCGCGCCAGGCAAAGGGCCTCGAGTTCGACACCGTCCTCGTCGTCGACCCGGACGGCATCCGGGCCGGCGCCACGCACGGCATCAACGACCTGTACGTGGCGCTGACCCGGGCCACCCAGCGCCTGGGCGTCGTCAGGCGGGCCGCCTGATCGGACGGGAGCCGGCCCGCGGTCCGGTCAGGCGGGCCTGAGCCAGACCGTCGCCAGCGGCGGCAGCGTCATCCGCACGCTCGCCGCCCGCCCGTGCCACGGCACCGACTCGGTCTTCACCGGGTCGGTGCCGACCACGTCGCCGCCCCCGTACCGGGCCGCGTCGGTGTTCAGCACCTCCGACCAGGCGGCGAAGTCGTCCGGCACGCCGAGCCGGTAGTCGTGCCGCACCACCGGCGAGAAGTTGCAGACGGCCATCAGCGGCGAGCCGAACGCGTCGAAGCGCAGGAACGCGAAGACGTTGTCCTCGGCCGCGTCGCCCGCGATCCACTGGAAGCCCTCCGGCGAGGTGTCCCGCTCCCAGAGCGCCGGCGTCGCCGCGTACACCGTGTTCAGGTCGCGCACCAGGTCCCGTACGCCCCGGTGGTCACCGGCCGAGTGGTAGGTCTCGTCCATCAGCCACCACTCGGGGCCGTGCTCCGCCGACCACTCCGCGCCCTGCGCGAACTCCTGCCCCATGAAGAGCAGCTGCTTGCCCGGGTGCGCCCACATGAAGCCCAGGTACGCCCGGTGGTTGGCGCGCCGCTGCCACCAGTCGCCCGGCATCTTCGACACCAGCGCCCGCTTGCCGTGCACGACCTCGTCGTGCGAGATCGGCAGGATGTAGTTCTCGCTGTACGCGTACACCATCGAGAAGGTCATCTCGTGGTGGTGGTACTTGCGGTGCACCGGATCCTTCTCGACGTAGCCGAGGGAGTCGTGCATCCAGCCCATGTTCCACTTCATGCCGAAGCCGAGCCCGCCGAAGCCGCCCGGGCCCACCTGGTCGGTCGGCCGGGTCACGCCGTCCCAGGCGGTCGACTCCTCGGCGAAGGTGACCACGCCCGGGCAGCGCCGGTAGACCGTGGCGTTCATCTCCTGCAGGAAGGCCACCGCGTCCAGGTTCTCCCGGCCGCCGAACTCGTTCGGCAGCCACTCGCCGTTCTCGCGCGAGTAGTCCAGGTAGAGCATCGAGGCGACCGCGTCGACGCGCAGGCCGTCGAGGTGGAACTGCTCGCACCAGTACACGGCGTTGGCCACCAGGAAGTTGCGCACCTCCTTGCGGCCGTAGTCGAACTCCAGGGTTCCCCAGTCCGGGTGCGCCGAACGGCGCGGGTCCTCGTGCTCGTACAGCGGCCGCCCGTCGAACTCGGCCAGCGCCCAGTCGTCGCGCGGGAAGTGCGCCGGCACCCAGTCCATCAGCACGCCGATGCCGGCCTGGTGCAGCGCGTCGACGAGGTGACGGAAGTCGTCGGGGGTGCCCATGCGGGCGGTCGGCGCGTAGAAGCCGGTGACCTGGTAGCCCCAGGAACCGTGGAAGGGGTGCTCGGCGACCGCCATGAACTCCACGTGCGTGAAACCGAGGTCACGGACGTAGTCCGGAAGCTGCTCCGCGAGCTGCCGGTACGTCAGCCCCGGCCGCCAGGACGGCAGGTGCAGCTCGTACACCGAGATCGGCGCCTCGTGGGCCGGACGCGCGCCGCGCCGCGCCATCCACTCCGCGTCCTGCCACACGTGGTGGTCGGCGGTGACGACGGACGCGGTGTTCGGCGGGCACTCGGTGCGGCGGGCCATCGGGTCGGCGCGCAGCGTGTGCGAGCCGTCCGGGCGGGCGATGTCGAACTTGTAGACCGCGCCCTCGCCGATGCCCGGCACGAACAGCTCCCACACGCCGGACGACCCGAGCGAACGCATCGGCAGCGCGCTGCCGTCCCAGTACGTCCAGTCGCCGGTGACGCGCACCCCGCGGGCGTTCGGCGCCCAGACCGTGAACCGGGTGCCCGCGACGCCCTGGTGGGTCATCACCCGGGCGCCGAGCGCCGTCCACAGCTCCTCGTGGCGGCCCTCCGAGATGAGGTGCAGGTCGAGCTCGCCGAGCGCGGGCAGGAAGCGGTACGGGTCGTCGAGCTCGAGCTCGGGGGCGGCGTCCTCGTAACGGACCCGGAGCGCGTACTCCGGGACCTTGCGGAGCCGGGGGAGCAGCGCCGAGAACAGCCCGTCGCCCTCCGACCGCAGCTCGACCCGGCGCCCCTTCGGCAGGACCGCCGCCACCTCCATCGCCCACGGGCGCAGCACCCGGATCACCACCCCGCCCTGCACCGGGTGGGCCCCGAGCAGCCCGTGCGGATCGTGATGCTCCCCGGCGATCAGCCGGGCCCGGTCACCGGGGTCGAGCGGGGGCGCCGTACGGGGCGTCGTGCCGGCCTTCTTTCCTGCGGGCTTTCCTGCGGGACGGGCGGTCACCGGGGGTGCCTCCTGGGGGTGCGAGAGGGGTACGGGTACGGAACGCGGGGGCGCGCTCCGGGGAAACTCGGCCGAACGGGGCGCGTCGGGGTCGCCGCAGGCGGGAGCCCCGGCCGGTCGGGGGCGCGCTGGGCCGAACGGGCGCCGTCCATCGGGGCGAGGGCACACGACGGGATCCCGGGATCCTCACGCTCCTCCCGCCAGGCGTTCGATCGCCGCCATCGGGACCGGGAGCCAGTCCGGGCGGTGGCGGGCCTCGTAGACGACCTCGTAGACCGCCTTGTCCGTCTCGTAGGCCCGCAGCAGCGCGGGCTGTTCGCGCGGGTCGGTGCCCGAGGCCTCCGCGTAGCCCGCGCAGTAGGCGGCGCGGCAGCGGGCCGCCCAGGCGGCGTTCCAGGGGCGGTGGGTGCGGGCCGCGTAGTCGAAGGAGCGGAGCATGCCGGCGATGTCGCGGACCGGGGGCTGGGCGCTGCGGCGTTCGTCGAGCGGCTTGGCGGGCTCGCCCTCGAAGTCGATGACGGCCCAGGCGCCGTCCGAGCCGCGCAGGGTCTGGCCGAGGTGCAGGTCACCGTGGATGCGCTGGAGGCACCCCGCGCCGAGCGAGTCGCCGGCCGCGGCGAAGACGGCGCGGAGCCCCGGCACGTACGGCAGGAGCGCGGGCACCGCCTGGGCGGCGGCGTGCAGGCGGGCGTCCATCGAGGCGGCGAGGTGCGCGGCGCGGTCGCGCGGGAGGCGCTCGGTCGGCAGGGCGGTGGCGAGCGCGAGGTGCACCTCCGCGGTGGCCCGGCCGAGGGCGCGCGCCTCCGTCGTGAACTCCCGTCCGTCGGCGAGCGCGTCGAGGGCGAGCCGCCAGCCGTCCCGCGAGCCGCGCAGATAGGGCTGCAGGACGCCGAGCGTGGCCGCGCCGGTCTCGAACCAGGCGACCGGTGCCGGGACCCGCGTGCAGCCGGCGCCGGCGAGGGCCAGCGGCAGCTCCAGGTCCGGGTTGGCGCCCGGCGAGACCCGTCGGAAGATCTTCAGGATGAACGAATCGCCAAAGACCAGCGAGGAGTTGGACTGCTCGGCGTCCAGCATGCGCGGCGCGAGCGCCGGCGGCAGCGGGGCGGTGGCGTGGAAGCGCAGCGGGCCGATCCGGCCCGGGGTGCGCAGCCGGTCGTAGAGCAGCCCGGCGAGCCGCGGGTCGCGCAGCCCTTCGTAGACGGCCCGGCCGGCCAGCGGGCCCTGCCGGATCCGCCCGATCAGGGCGGGGGCGAGCCGGGGCGGCAGCTGGGGCCGGACACCGAGGAGCAACTGGTAGCAGTCGGCGGGCGTTCCGGCCGGCCGGGCCGGCTGTTCGACCCGGACGAGGAGATGGAGGAGCCCGGGCCCGTTGCCGTCGAGCGGCAGCAGCTCGGTGGCCGCGTCCAGCGTGAATCCGGTGACCCGGCGGCCCTTGCCCGCGAACCAGCGCTGCCGCGGCAGCCAGGTGTGCAGCAGCGGCGCGAGTGACGGAAGGAGGGCGTCCTGGGCCTCGGTGGTGGATGCGGTCTCCGGCATGGCATCGCGTCCTTTCCCCGGGGCGCGCACAAGGCGTTCGTATGCGTTCAAATGCGCAGAGTGTCCCGGATGGCGGCTTGGGCTGTCCGGATGTGCGGGACGTGTCGGAAGGGGAAGATCCGTATGGGCCCGGCAAGAAGGCCCGTATGGACCTGAACTGACCTGAATCGTGTGTGGGTCACAGTTCCCGGTGTGGGGCGGAGGAAACCGCCCCACATGACGGGACTCAATTGACGTTACGTCAGGAGCGCTTCAGGCGGAACCAGTAGAAGCCGTGCCCGGCCAGCGTCAGCAGGTACGGCAGCTCGCCGATCGCCGGGAACTCCACCCCGCCGATCAGCTCCACCGGCCTCGACCCGGCGAAGCGGCGCAGGTCCAGCTCGGTCGGCTGCGCGAACCGGGAGAAGTTGTTCACGCAGAGGACCAGGTCGTCCGCATCCTCTCTCAGGAAGGCCAGCACCGCCGAGTTCGACGACGGCAGTTCGGTGTACGAGCCGAGTCCGAAGGCACGGTTCTGCTTGCGGATCTCGATCATCCGCTTCGTCCAGTGCAGCAGCGACGACGGCGACGCCATCCCCGCCTCCACATTGGTCACCTGGTAGCCGTGCACCGGATCCATGATGGTCGGCAGGTAGAGCCGCCCCGGATCGCAGGACGAGAAGCCCGCGTTGCGGTCCGGCGTCCACTGCATCGGGGTGCGCACCCCGTCCCGGTCGCCCAGCCAGATGTTGTCGCCCATGCCGATCTCGTCGCCGTAGTAGAGCACTGGCGAGCCCGGCAGCGAGAAGAGCAGCGCGGTGAACAGCTCCATCTGCTTGCGGTCGTTGTCGAGGAGCGGGGCGAGCCGCCGCCGGATGCCGATGTTGGCCCGCATCCGCGGGTCCTTGGCGTATTCGGCGTACATGTAGTCGCGCTCCTCGTCGGTGACCATCTCCAGGGTCAGCTCGTCGTGGTTGCGCAGGAAGATGCCCCACTGGCAGCCCGCCGGGATCTCCGGGGTCTTCGCCAGGATCTCGGAGACCGGGTGGCGCGACTCCCGCCGCACCGCCATGAAGATCCGCGGCATGACGGGGAAGTGGAAGGCCATGTGGCACTCGTCGCCGCCCGAGCGGAAGTCGCCGAAGTAGTCGACGACGTCCTCCGGCCACTGGTTCGCCTCGGCGAGCAGCACCGTGTCCGGGTAGTGGTCGTCGATCTCCTTCCGCACCCGCTTGAGGAAGGCGTGGGTCGCGGGCAGGTTCTCGCAGTTGGTGCCCTCCTCCTGGTAGAGGTACGGCACGGCGTCGAGCCGGAAGCCGTCGATGCCCAGGTCCAGCCAGAAGCGCAGCGAGGACATGATCTCCTCCTGCACTTTCGGGTTCTCGTAGTTGAGGTCCGGCTGGTGCGAGAAGAAGCGGTGCCAGTAGTACTGCTTGCGGACCGGGTCGAAGGTCCAGTTGGAGGTCTCCGTGTCGACGAAGATGATCCGGGCGTCCGCGAACTGCTTGTCGTCGTCGGCCCAGACGTAGTAGTCCCCGTACGGCCCGTCCGGATCGCTGCGGGACTCCTGGAACCACGGGTGGGCGTCGCTCGTGTGGTTCATGACGAAGTCGATGATCACGCGCATCCCGCGTGCGTGCGCCGCGTCGACGAACTCCACGAAGTCGGCCAGGTCGCCGAACTCCGGCAGCACGGAGGTGTAGTCCGCGACGTCGTAGCCGCCGTCCCGCAGCGGGGACTTGAAGAACGGCGGCAGCCAGAGGCAGTCCACGCCCAGCCACTGGAGGTAGTCCAGGCGGGAGGTGATGCCCTTCAGATCGCCCACACCGTCGCCGTTGCTGTCCTGGAAGGAACGGACCAGGACCTCGTAGAAGACCGCCCGCTTGAACCACTCGGGATCGCGGTCCTTGGCGGGGGTGTCCTCGAAGGTGTCGGGGACGGGTTCGTTGACAGTCATGATGCGGGTGACCCTCCGGTCTGCGGGGACGGTCGCAGGGCGAGTACGTGCGCGGGCGCGACACCCGGCTCAAGACGCACGTAAGCGGCCCTGCCCCAGTGATAGGTCTCGCCGGTGAGCTCGTCGCGCACCGGCACGGTCTCGTGCCACGCGAGGCCGAGTTCCGGCATGTTCAACGAGACCGTGGCCTCCTGGGTGTGGTGGGGGTCGAGGTTGGCGACCACGAGGACGGTGTCGGAACCGGTGCGCTTGCTGTACGCGACGACGGCGTCGTTGTCGGTGACGTGGAAGGTCAGGTTGCGCAGCCGCTGCAGCGCCGGATGGCGGCGCCGGATCCGGTTCAGGGTGGTGACCAGCGGGGCCAGTGAGGCGCCCGAGCGCTCCGCCGACTCCCAGTCGCGCGGCCGCAGTTGGTACTTCTCCGAGTCCAGGTACTCCTCGCTGCCCTCGCGCAGCGGGGTGTTCTCGCACAGCTCGTACCCCGCGTACATGCCCCAGGTGGGGGAGAGGGTCGCGGCGAGCACCGCCCGCACCTCGAACGCCGGCCGGCCGCCGTGCTGCAGATAGGCGTGCAGGATGTCCGGCGTGTTCACGAAGAGGTTCGGCCGCATGACCGCGGCGGCCTCCCCGGACAGCTCCGTCAGATACTCCGTGATCTCCTCCTTGGTGTTGCGCCAGGTGAAGTACGTGTACGACTGCTGGAAGCCGATCGCGCCGAGCGCGCGCATCATCGCGGGCCGGGTGAACGCCTCCGCCAGGAAGATCACGTCCGGGTCGGTGGCGTTGATCTCGCCGATCACCCGCTCCCAGAACACCACCGGCTTGGTGTGCGGGTTGTCCACGCGGAAGATCCGCACCCCGTGGTCCATCCAGTGGCGCAGGATCCGGACCGTCTCCGCCACGATCCCGTCCATGTCCGCGTCGAACGCGATGGGATAGATGTCCTGGTACTTCTTCGGCGGGTTCTCGGCGTACGCGATCGAGCCGTCCGGACGCTTGCTGAACCACTCCGGGTGCTTCTCCACCCACGGATGGTCCGGCGAACACTGCAACGCGAAGTCCAGCGCGACCTCCAGACGCAGCTTGCGCGCCCGCGCCACGAACGCGTCGAAGTCCTCGATCGTGCCCAGGTCCGGGTGGACCGCGTCGTGCCCGCCCTCCGGCGAGCCGATCGCCCACGGCACGCCCACGTCCTGCGGGCTCGCCGACAGCGAGTTGTTCGGGCCCTTGCGATGGGTCACCCCGATCGGGTGGATCGGCGGCAGGTACACCACGTCGAAGCCCATCGCCGCGATGGCCGGAAGACGCTTCGCCGCCGTACGGAAGGTGCCCTGTTTGGTCCGGCCGCGGACCACCCGTACGCCCTCCGAGCGCGGGAAGAACTCGTACCAGGAACCGAAGAGCGCCCGCTCCCGCTCCACCCGCAGCGGCAACGAGGGCGAGGCGGTGAGCAGTTCGCGCAGCGGATGGCGCTCCAGGGCCTCCAGGACCCGGGGTGCCAGCGCCGCCGCGAGCCGCACCGCGGCCGGCCGGGACTCGTCGCGCAGCGCGTCCACGACGGCGAGCACCGCCTCCCGGCCGCCGCCCTTCTTCGGCACGCCCTTCGCGGCGCGCTCGTGCAGCTCCGCGCCCTCGGCGAGGACCAGTTCGGAGTCGATCCCGGCCGGGATCTTGATCCGCGCGGTGTGCCGCCAGGTGGCCAGCGGATCGCTCCACGCCTCGACCGTGTACGTCCACAGGCCCTCGGCGTCCGGGGTGACCTCGGCCCCCCAGCGGTCGGTCCCCTCGGCCAGCTCCCGCATCGGGGTCCAGGGGCCCGGCCGGCCCGACGGATCGACCAGCACGACATTGGCGGCGACCGCGTCGTGCCCCTCCCGGAAGACGGTGGCCGTGACCTCGAAGGTCTCGCCCACCACCGCCTTCGCGGGGCGGCGGCCACAGTCGACCAGCGGGCGGACGTCCAAGACGGGAATACGTCCCATGAGCGGATTCACGGCATCACCTGACGGTTCGCGGGGGTGCGGGTGGTGTGCGCTCTTTGTAGCTCCGTCGAAGGCCGGTTGGTTGCGAGCATCGCCGCTCCTGTGCGCGTTCACTCGGATGGCGGGTCTGACGACGGTCCAGCGGGGTACGAGGAGGAACCTTCCCCCCGAATTCGGGTGGGCAATCCGGCGCTTTGTTAACTACTAGGGCGTAGCCGCACCGGCAAGAACACGTCCCGGACAAGAAACCGGCCCCGTCCTTGTGGGACGGGGCCGGTTCCGCCCGGATCCGGTCCGTGGATCCGGTCCGTGGAGCCGGTCCGTTACTCCGGCCCGGGGAGGCTGTGCAGAACGCGCTCCCTTTCCGCGCCCCGGTGCGCGCCCTGGTCCTGCGGGCCCGCCGCGCCTAGGCTCCCGGAGCGGAACCCGCGGACGCACAGCGTGGTGCTTCCGCTCCGCTCCACCACTGCCTGCGAAGGTGGAACACGTGAAGGCAATTCGTCGATTCACCGTGCGTCCCGTCCTCCCCGACACCCTTCGACCCCTCGCCGACCTGGCGCGCAACCTGCGCTGGTCCTGGCACGAGCCCACCCGTGAACTCTTCGAGACCGTCGACAGCGCCTACGACGGCACCGACCCCGTACGGGTGCTCGGGCGCCTCGACGCCGGGCGGCTCGACGCGCTCGCCGCCGACACCGGATTCCTGGAACGGCTGCGGGCCGCGGCCGCTGATCTCGACCGTTATCTGACCGAACCCCGTTGGTACCAGCGGCAGTCCGAGGCCGCCGGGCTGCCCGCGTCGATCGCGTACTTCTCGCCCGAGTTCGGCGTCGCTGCCGCGCTGCCGCAGTACTCCGGCGGCCTCGGCATCCTCGCCGGGGACCATCTGAAGGCCGCCAGCGACCTCGGCGTCCCGCTCGTCGGCGTCGGACTGCTCTACCGGCACGGCTACTTCCGGCAGTCGCTCTCCCGCGACGGCTGGCAGCAGGAGCACTACCCCGTCCTCGACCCCGGCGAACTGCCCGTCACCCTGCTCCGCGAGGCCGACGGCAGCCCCGCCCGGGTCACCCTCGCGCTGCCCGGCGGGCGCAGCCTGCACGCCCACCTGTGGCTGGCGCAGGTCGGCCGGGTGCCGCTGCTCATGCTGGACTCGGACGTCGAGGAGAACGCGCCCGGAGAACGCGAGGTCACCGACCGGCTGTACGGCGGTGGCAGCGAGCACCGGCTGCTCCAGGAGATGCTGCTCGGCATCGGCGGCGTACGCGCGGTCCGTTCGTACTGCCGGCTCACCGGCACCCCCGCGCCCGAGGTCTTCCACACCAACGAGGGCCACGCCGGCTTCCTCGGCCTCGAACGGATCCGCGAACTCGGCGCTGAACCCGGCGGCGAGACCGGCGGCGAGACCAGCGGTGAACCCGGCGGTGCGGGGCTCGACTTCGACGCGGCCCTGGAGCTCGTCCGGGCCGGCACCGTGTTCACCACCCACACCCCCGTGCCCGCCGGCATCGACCGCTTCGACCGGGCCCTCGTCGCCCGTCACCTCGGCCAGGACGGCGCGCTGCCCGGCGTCGACACCGCCCGGATCCTCGCCCTCGGCGACGAGACCGCGCTCGGCGGCGAGCCCGGCGTCTTCAACATGGCGGCCATGGGGCTGCGGCTCGCCCAGCGCGCCAACGGCGTCTCCACCCTCCACGGGGGCGTCAGCCGTGCCATGTTCGCCGGCCTGTGGCCCGGCTTCGACCCCGACGAGACCCCGCTCACCTCCGTCACCAACGGTGTCCACGCCCCCACCTGGACCGCCCCCGAGGTCGCCCGGCTCGGCGCCGACGCGAGCGACCGGGAGCTGTGGAAGCTGCGCCGGACCCTGCGCGAACGGCTCGTCACGGACGTACGGCGCCGGCTGCGGGCCTCCTGGCGGCAGCGCGGCGCGGCGGGAGCCGAACTCGGCTGGACCGACTCCGTCCTCGACCCCGACGTCCTGACCATCGGCTTCGCCCGCCGGGTCCCCTCGTACAAGCGGCTCACCCTCATGCTGCGCGACAAGGACCGGCTGCGGGCGCTGCTGCTGCATCCCGAGCGGCCGGTGCAGCTGGTCGTCGCGGGCAAGGCGCACCCGGCGGACGACGGCGGGAAACAGCTGGTGCAGGAGCTGGTGCGGTTCGCCGACGACCCGCGGGTGCGGCACCGGATCGTCTTCCTGCCCGACTACGGCATGGAGATGGCCCGCGGCCTCTACCCCGGCTGCGACGTGTGGCTCAACAACCCGCTGCGGCCGCTGGAGGCGTGCGGCACCAGCGGGATGAAGGCGGCGCTCAACGGCTGCCTCAACCTGTCCGTCCTGGACGGCTGGTGGGACGAGTGGTACGAGCCGGACTTCGGCTGGGCCATCCCCACCGCCGACGGGGCCGCCGCGCTCGACGAGGAGCGCCGGGACGACCTGGAGGCCGCCGCGCTCTACGAGCTGATCGAACGCCGGGTCGCGCCGCGCTTCTACGACCGCGGCGCGGACGGCGTCCCGGCCGGCTGGACCGCGATGGTCCGGCGTACCCTCGCCGACCTCGGGCCCAAGGTGCTCGCCGACCGGATGGTCCAGGAGTACGTGGAGCGGCTGTACGCGCCCGCGGCCGCCGCCCACCGCGCACTCGGCCCCGCCGCCGCCCGCGAACTCGCCGCCTGGAAGGCCCGGGTCCGCGCGGCCTGGCCCAAGGTCTCCGTCGACCACGTGGAGGTCGGCGACGACCTCGCCGACGCGGAGCTCGGCGCGACCCCGGCCGTCCGGGTCCGCGTCGCCCTCGGCGAGCTGACCCCGGACGACGTCGAGGTCCAGGCCGTCACCGGCCGCGTCGACGCCGACGACCGCCTCCTCGACCCGCGTACGAGCATCCTGAAACCCTCGGCCGGCCCCGACCTGGAGGGCCGCCTGCCCTACGCGGGCGCCCTCTCCCTCGACCGCACGGGCCCCTTCGGCTGCACGGTCCGCGTCCTCCCCGCACACCGCCTCCTCGCCCACCCGGCCGAGCTGGGCCTGGTGGCGCTGCCGGCGGAGACGACGGGGGCGGGGGCGGGGGTGCTGCTGCGCTGACGGGGCCGGCAGGACCACGCGGCCCGCGCGAACGGCCGACGGCCCCCGGGGTGTCTCCACCCCGGGGGCCGTCGGTCAGGACCGGTTCAGCGGCTTTCCCGGACTTACGGGAAGGTCAGCTTGAACTGGTTGATGTAGCCGGTGTCGTACGTGGCCTTGTCCTGGACGCGGAGCTTCCAGGTGCCGTTGGCGACCTCGCTGGAGGCGTTCACCGTGTAGGTCGCCTGGACGTTGTCCGCCGAGTCGGAGGACGAGAACGGCTTCAGGTTGTAGACCGTGCCGGACGGGCCGATCAGGTCGACGACCAGGTCACCGCGCCAGGTGTGGACGATGTCCACGCCGACCTGCAGGTTGCTGGGGGCGTTGCCGGTGACGCCGGTCACCGTGATGTTCGAGGTGACCGCCGGGCCGTTGTCCGGGATGGACACGTCGGTGTCGTTGGTGAACACCGTGCCGCCGGGGGTGCCGCCGCCGGGGCGGGTGCCGACGTTGACGGCGGCCCAGGCGTTCTGGACGGCCAGGACCTCGGCGCTGTTCGCGCCGTAGAGGTCGGTGGCCGCCGCGACCGTGCCGGTGCGGGCGCCCGCGTAGTTGGTGTTGGAGCTGAACTTGGTGGTCAGCGCCTTGTACCAGATCGCCGCGGCCTTGTCCCGGCCGATGCCGGTGACGGGCAGGCCGTCGGAGGTCGGCGAGTTGTAGGTCACGCCGTTGATGGTCTTCGAGCCGCTGCCCTCGGACAGCAGGTAGAAGAAGTGGTTGGCCGGGCCCGAGGAGTAGTGGACGTCGATCGAGCCGATGCCCGAGTACCACGAGTCCTTGGAGCCGCCGTCCTTGCTCGGCTTGTCCATGTAGCGCAGCGGCGTGCCGTCGCCGTTGATGTTGATCTTCTCGCCGATGAGGTAGTCGCCGACGTCCGTGGAGTTGTTGGCGTAGAACTCGACGGTCGATCCGAAGATGTCCGAGGTGGCCTCGTTGAGGCCGCCGGACTCACCGCTGTAGACCAGGCCCGCGGTGTTGGAGGTGACGCCGTGCGTCATCTCGTGCGCGGCCACGTCGATGGAGGTGAGGGGGTGGGTGTTGCTGGAGCCGTCACCGTAGGTCATGCAGAAGCAGGAGTCGTCCCAGAACGCGTTGACGTACGCGTTGCCGTAGTGGACGCGGGAGTAGGCGCCGACACCGTCACCGCGGATGCCGGAGCGGCCCTGCACGTTCTTGTAGTAGTCCCAGGTGAGCGCGGCACCGTAGTGCGCGTCGGCGCCGGCGGTCTCCTTGTTGGAGGCCAGGCCGTTGCCCCAGGTGTCGGTGCTGTTGGTGAACAGCGTGCCGGTGCCGGAGGTGCCGCCGTTGAGGTTGTACGTCTTGTGGTTGCCGCGCGTCGTGTCCGTGAGGGAGTACGACGGGGCGGTGCCCAGGGTGACCTGACCGCTGTACATCGTGTTGCCGATGCCGGTCTCGATGGCCTGCCACTCGTACAGCTTGGCGCCGCTCTTGGCGTCCGTGATGACGTGCAGGGCGCTCGGGGTGCCGTCGTCCTGGAAGCCGCCGACGACCGTCTCGTAGGCGAGGACGGGCGTGCCGTTGGCGGCCCAGACGACCTTGCGCGGGGCGCGCTTGGCGGTGGCCTTCTCGGCACCCGCCGCGTTCGCGGCGCCGATCGCCTGCTTCTGGGCGGCGGCCGGGGCGACGGTGGCCGCGGCGGTGTCCACCTTGGCGATGTCGGCGCGGCTGGCCTTGATGACACCGGTCTGGGCGCCGGCCTTGGTCTCGTCGACGATCAGGTCGCCGCCGAGGACGGGCAGGCCGTCCAGGGTGCGCTCGTAGCGCGTGTGGGTGGAGCCGTCACGGTCCTGGACCACGTCGCGGACGACCAGCTTCTCCTGGGCGTCGAGGCCGAGGCGCTTCGCCGTGGCGGCGGAGTCGGCCTGGGCGGCCTTGATCAGCGCGGCCCGCTGGGCCGGGGAGAGGTCGGCCGGCAGCTTGCCGGGGTTGGCGTTGCCGGCGGCCTGCGCCTTGGGCGCGGCGGCGAGCGAGCCGTTGGAGGCGGCGGCGGTGCCGGTCTGGACGCCGACGGCGACCATGGCGGCGGCGGCGATCAGGGCGCCGGTCGCGGTGAGGCGACGGCTGGGCGTGGTTCTCACGCAGACTCCTTTTGCGAGGGGGGTATCCGGAGGGCTGGGTGGGGCCAACCGGGCGGAGCAAACAGAGCTGGGGAGCGACGTGGTCCAACGTTCGGGTGAATCTGTGAACGTTGGTTCGCATGAAGCTGTGGAGAGATTGGCAGTACTGGCGGGTACCTGTCAGGAGCGCGTCAACAAGTTGGCCGGAAATCGTCCGTTGCTCGTACGTCGCTGTTCGTTAAGCGGACGTTTCGGCAATCGGAACGAAGGTGTCGTAGGGCGCGCACAGCCCCGTCAGTTCGGGGTTTCCGCCCCGGTCCGGCGCCATATAGCGGCAACAACGGAACCCCGCGGCGGGCCGGAAAAAGGTCGTGGCGCGTTCCGTACCGTCCGCCATGCGGACACCCTCGTGCGACCGTACGGGGCCCGGCCGGCGCCCGAAGCCGGGTGCC